>JANMOR010000201.1:0-2159 GCA_031369435.1 Chitinophagaceae bacterium | reverse complement strand
GGATTCATTTGCAAGAAGTGCAGCATGCATTTTTTCAAAGGTATGTTTGTACGTTGGCAGTTCGTTTTTAATTACATTCCATACAAGAGCAAGGTCGGTACCAAAATATTCATGAATTAACCGGTTACGCATTCCTTTCATTAAAGCCCACGGAATGGAAGGTTCGCTTTCTTTTACAGGTGCAGGAAGTTTAGATACAGCTTCACCAATCACCTGTATATTGTACAAACAAGCTTCAACCGCCATAAAATGTTGAGTAAAGCTTTCATAAGAAAGATCGCTTGTGTAGAGTTGAATATGCCCGATTGATTGCAGAATGTCTTTGATGATTGCTGATGGTTTACGATCAGGCATAGATGATATCTTTTTCAACCGATGGCAGAAACTCCGGCTTTATGGAGCGCCGGGGAACCACATCAGTTTTAATACCAAAGAGGTTTTCTATTTCATTGGCCATAGCTACAAAGCTTAAGCCCATTGGCCCGTTAATGTCAACGGCTATATCAAGATCGCTGCCGGCAGTTGCTTCTCCTCTTGCATAAGAGCCAAATACAGCTATGCCCGAAACGGGATATTTCCGTTGCAATTCAGGTTTGTGTTGCCGGAGAATATGCAATATCTGATCAAGTGTGTACACAACTGCAAGTTAAATGATTTTTTGTGCTTTTTTGAATAGCAGCATCAATGAGGATCAACTGAAGGCAATTACATTTGCAATAACATGGCCGATGTACATACAATTGAGCAGCGCCGTTTTAATATGCAGCAGATCAAAGGCAAAAACACAAAGCCTGAAATACTGGTACGGAAATTTTTATTTGCCAACGGCTTTCGATATAAACTGCATGATAAAAAACTGCCCGGCAAACCTGATCTGGTGTTGCCTAAATACAAAACAGTCATCTTTATTCACGGATGTTTCTGGCATGGACATAACAACTGTAAATATTTTGTTTTGCCCAAAACAAGAACAGAGTGGTGGACAGAAAAGATCAAGAAAAATATTACTAACGAAGAAAAAGCAGTGAAGCTGCTGAAGAAAGAAGGTTGGAAAGTGATTACAATTTGGGAGTGTAAATTAAAACCTGCAAATTATAATCAAACATTGCATAAAATAAAAGTAAAGCTTACCGGCTCATAAGTGTTGTTTTTGCCAGCAGCAGGTTCATTTCTTTTACCTTGCCTGGGAACAAAGAAGCTTTTGCGGCAGCCTTGGTTTTGGTAACAATAACCGCTTTCTCTGTTTTTTTAACAGCAGCTTTCTTAGTTGTTTTTTTATTGGTTGCCATGGTATAAAGTTAAACCTTTCTTTGAATTATAAATGCTTTGTATTTGCCACTGTTCGATCGATCAAATATTACTTCTTCTAACTGACCCTCAATTTCCTGAATTGCTGTAATCCGGAAGTCCTTTCTGAAATCTGTATAATAAGTTTTAAGAATCCGCTGATATACAGCTGTTCGAAGAGCAGTACTTCCCATAAACGAAATCCGGACATCAGGTTTTTCAAGTGTAAAATCTTTTATGATATGAATAACAGTTGAAAGCACTTTGATGATATCACCATTATTGGACACGGTCCTGTCGCTGATTGCTCCTGCTTCTGTAACATCTCCAAAACCAAGATTATAAAACCCGGTAACAGCAAGCGGTGTAAACTCAACAACCTTCTCAATGTTCGTTCGGCCACGGCTGGTAAAGCGGTAGCGGGCAGCTTCTTCTTTGTTGTATGAATAAGGTGTTTTACCCATGCAGTTGTAAAATAGAAAATCTGCATGGTACATGCAATAGATAGTATGAATTACATAGAGAAATAAAACGTGACTTAAAGGCAAATGTACTTTACGTCACATGGAATAGTATTGTTCCATGGAAATGAAAACCAAAAAGCAATGACGAACAAACAAGTTTATTCTCTTTGTGAAGCAGTTGCTGATATTGCATACATAGCTGCTAAGGAAAGTTATGAGATTGAAGACAGTCGCAAAAAATTTGCACAGTTTATAGAATGGGCAGTAGAGTTTGAATTCTTGCATCGTAATGTAGAATGGGGTGTAAACTTTGAACCAGAATATATTGAATCTATTTACCACTTTGCTATCTTTAAGATTAATCAATGGCATAACGTATGAAAGAAGGGCAAACACTTTGGACAAGAG
>JANMOR010000123.1:0-4116 GCA_031369435.1 Chitinophagaceae bacterium | reverse complement strand
TCAGCGATATATCTTTGTAAATTTTTCTTGTATGAAGTAAATACACCAATACCTTCTCCCTTTTGCTTCATATCATTATGACCAAACTCAATGAATAAATAATCACCCGGTTTCATGACGCTTAATATTTTCTCCAAACGTTTGGCGCTGAAAAAAGAATTCAATGCTTCTCCGCTTTCAGCATAATTAGCAACAGCTACTTTGCCGGGAATAAAAAAACGGGGAATCATTTGGCCCCAGGATGCCCAGGGCTCCTTACTTTGATCAACCACTGTTGAATTACCTGCAAGAAAAATAGTAGTTGCCGTTTTGTTAGGAGTGATTTCTATTGCACAAACTTTCGGCAATGAATCATTGAATTCAATCGTCAGCAAATTATCCCAATGCAGGTATTCAGATTCTCTTGGTTTTAATTTCACCTGGCTAATGACAGTTCCCGAAGCATCACGGATCATACTGTCTTTCACATATACAGTAAATGTTTCTGTTGTAAATTTTCCATTTGCTGTTCTGATGTTTTCAAGCATCAAACGTCTGCATTCAGACCGTACTGTTGTAGCTGATGTTCCTTTGGCGTCCCCAAGAATAACTTTCACATCATAATTACCATCCGGCAGTTTCACCGAAAAATAAAATGGCTTATCGGAAGTAATATAGTCGCCGGTTAACGGATTGCCATTACGTTCAACAGCGGTAACTGTTGAACCGTTTGTAAATCCATATCCTTTCTTATCATCAAATTTAGAATCAGCAGTGATGGATGTATATCCTTTTTGTGTAAGCTTTGTACCAAAGTCGAACTTATAACTTGTTTTTTGTGCTTTTGTTGAAAAACCAAACAGTATAAAAGCTATTAAAACAGCAGAACGTTTCATGTATTATTGTTTCAGCAGTTGCAGTGAACTGTCGTTGATCACAAATTTGAATTGACTTAAGAGTTGATACATTTCAGCGCCTGCCAAAATCACCGGACCATAGCCATGTGCTGCAAATACGTTTACCGGGCGGTAATAATAAAATGCAGGATCAAAAGCCATCCCTGTACCAACACAAGTGCCTTCTACCTGACCCTGTGCATTTACTTTTGTTGTTACTGCATTCCATGCAAGTATTGCAGTGGGTGCATAGGTCATTGCATCGATCCATCCTTTATTGATGGCATGTGTAATACAGTACGCATAAATAGCTGTTGCTGATGTTTCAAGATAAGAATCACTTCTGTCTAACAACTGATGCCAGAAACCGGTGCCATCCTGGTATTGCATCAACCCATTTACATGTGCTTTGAATTGCTGCAATACAAATGCTCTGCCGGGATGTGTTTCGGGTAATGCATCCAGCATTTCACTCATGGTCATCAACGCCCAGCCGTTTGCTCTTGCCCAACGGAATTCAGGATGATGTTCCATACTCTCTACCCAGCCATGCATATACACACCCTTCTCTTTATTGAACATACGCTTTGTGTAAAGCTGCAATTGGTTAACTGCATCATCATAATATTTTGTTTCACCGGTAAGTTTTCCCATGAAGGCCATAGTTGGAACACCCATATACAGATCATCAAGCCAAAGTGTATTCGCCTGTGGACGCATACGTGCAAGTGTCCCGTCTTTCAAACGATATTCTTTATTCACTACATAGTTCGAAAGATGATCGATGATTGGACGAAGGTTATTACTCAACCCGCTGTTTTGCGCTTTAATCATGGATGCACAAACGGCACCGGCATCATCCAATGCATGTGGATTAATCGGTTGATTTAAGAGTTTTGCTTTATGGATATATTCCAGGCTGAATTTCTGCTGCACAGCAGGAATCCATTTCGCCAGGAAATCATATCTCGTTTTTACATACGCTGCATATTTTTTATCGCCGGTTGTTTCTGCAGCACGCTGAAACGCAGAATACGTAACACCCCACTCGTAACTTGTTAAACGAAAATCGCCCTGCTTCAAAACCGTGTTTGTATCCAAAGCATTCACATCGGTTACTTCTACACCGGTTTTTTTATTCATCATTTGCGCAGGTGTAACAGCATTGAGATAGTTATACACTTTATCAATAACCACTTTTACATTTTCTTTGGATGGCGCACCATATGCACTTGGATAATCCACTTTCATGGCGTGCAATGGAGTTGTTACATCGTTTTGTTTTGCCTTTGGTTTAACCTGTGCATTGGCAGCAGCAACAGTTAATAAGGCTGCGCCCAGGAATAATACTTTCATCATAAATCAGTTTCTTTTTTATTCTGATAAATATATTACCGCTTTCATTATCATCCGGAATTTTCAACTTAATCGATTTCGTAATCCAGTTTGCCTTATTCAGTCTATGGCTGGTACAAATGAAAAAGACAGGTACTTTATTCCCTGCCCTTTTCGAACGATTGATTGCCTGTAAAAACTATTTTACCACTTAAACGGCAGGTAATAATCTTTGGCCAACAGTTTTGCTCTTGCTGCAGCAGCTGATCCTGCAGATATACCTGACTTCATAAGTTTGTTATATACTTTATCTGCAATAAATGCAGGATCATTTCTGCGTAAAGAAATGCGTAACAAATCGGGCCAACGTGTTCCTTCGAACGCATTTTCCAATGCAGTTTCTTTGATCAACCCATTTTCAATGGTCATTAAACTATCGGCTGCAGGAACTGTTGCATCAACCAAATTTGCTCTAGCACGAATTCCAATATTCCTGTACCAATCGGCCCTGTAATAAGGCACACCGCTGCTACCACTGTTTCTTGCATCAAAGTTAAACGGTGCAGGCTCCCACAATGTATTGTGAAAGCTTGTAACATCACTGCCAGGGGCCGGATAAGCTCCTGCAATACCACTGTTCCAGAAGCCCCATGCCAACCGATATTTGCCTGAGCGGTTTGCAGCTTCTGCAAAACGCATGTGCAAATGTGTTTGGCGGAACAGGAACCATTTGCCATTTTTAAGTAATGGATTCGCTGGTATGCCTGTAGCATAATTAATATAATTATACAAATACTTCATTGCTACGGGCTGGCCGCCAATATTCATTGTGCTGAGTAATTTCCTTGCATCATAAGGAATTGAATTCCCTAATACAGGACGTTGTGTTTCACCATCCCACATATCAATGATTTCCTTTGAAGGTTGAACAAGATAATTGCCTCCAAGAGGTGAGAATAATTTTACCAGTGAATTCTGCGGTTGGAATTTACTGTCGAAAGGCAATACCCATACCCACTCACGGTCGAAACCACTTGATCCAAATGGCTGCTCAAACATGATCCGCCATTGGCTGTTATAGACTAATGTAGAAGCATCGCCGCCTCTTGAATAGCTGATATAATGATCAATATCACCATTACTATCCCAACCTAATTTATAGAAGGTATAATAACGGCCATCAATCACTCCCTGTGTACCGGTTTCCATAACCTGCCTGTAATAGTCGGCTGCTTTCAGGTAATTACCTTTCCACAAATACAGGTCACCAAGAATTACTTTCTTATTGACAAAGAATTTTTGAGTGTTATAACCATCTACTGTAATGTTGAGGTTTGTTCCTGTTGGATAAACATCCTTAAATGGCAGGCTTTCAGAAAAATTAATTAAACTGTCGAGCAATACATGGAACGGCAGTTTTGGAAAATTACCGGCGTTCTTCACATCATCAACATTCTTCAATGCACTGGTTACATAAGGTACCTGCCCGAAGTGAATACCAAGCTGTAAATAAAGAAATGAACGTAATGAACCCACATCAGAATACCGTTGATTGAACTGATCAGTATTCATTTTATTTTCTTTGAGCATGACTTTGAAATGCTCCATTACATCATTACAATTCAGAATGAGTTCATAGAATGGCTTTGGACTTGCATAAGGATTAGTTTCTGTAACACTATGTGTACTGATTTGTCTTAAATTTTCATCTGCATTATTGGTTACATCCAGTAAATCACCACGTAGTTCATTCAATACAACATAACGATCAGCAAGACCCATGAATTTCCCATAGATCCCAACCACTGCTGCATCAGCGTCGTACACGTTTTGATAAGCCTGCGTTTCATCGAGCTCTATCTGCGGCTTGATATCAAATATTTTTTTACAACCCGACAAACTGATG
>JANMOR010000268.1:0-2332 GCA_031369435.1 Chitinophagaceae bacterium | reverse complement strand
AGAGATGAGCTAAGAGTTAAAAAGAGAGAAGGAGAAGAAATAGAAGGACACTCACTATTCACTATTCACCATTGACTATTCACCATTCATCTTTCTGTTTTATCTTCATCCATGCCTTTTAATTTTCTCAAAAGAACATTTATTTCTCCGCTTCTTGAATTTATCCAGGACAGCCGTGCTGTTGGCATCATCCTTATTATCTGTACAGTTGTATCATTGTTGTTGAGTAATACCGGATGGGGAACTGCCTATATTGCTTTGTGGAATACAGAAATTCATCTTTCATCTGCCCTGCCCCATAGTGTTTTACATTGGATCAATGATGGACTGATGGCTGTTTTCTTTTTCCTGGTGGGGATGGAAATTAAAAGGGAATTAATCATTGGTGAACTTTCATCCATCAAACAATCTATACTTCCTGTTACAGGTGCGTTGGGCGGAATGCTGGTGCCTGCATTGATCTTTACAATTTTTAACTACAATACTTCTTTCAGCAATGGTTGGGGTATTCCCATGGCAACTGATATTGCTTTTTCATTAGGCGTTGCTTCGTTATTAGGAAGCAGGGTACCCGTTGCATTAAAAATATTTCTCACAGCCTTAGCTATCATTGACGACCTGGGTGCTATTGTTGCCATTGCCGCTTTTTATACAAGTACACTTCATCTGGTTTATTTGCTTATCGGTTTATTCCTGTTTGCTGTTCTTTTCACATGGAGTTATTTTAAACTGCCTTTTGGTTTCTGGAATTTCATTCTTGGCATTGCTTTATGGTTTTGCTTTTTCAATTCAGGTGTACATGCAACTATTGCAGGAGTATTGTTTGCTTTTACAATTCCTGTTTCTAAACTCAGTTCAATAGAACATGGTATAAATAACTATGTCAACTTTCTCATCATCCCGGTTTTTGCATTAGCCAATACGGCTATTCATATTCCTGCAGGTTTTGTGCAACATCTCAGCAACAGTTTAAGTCTGGGAATTATTTTTGGATTGATGATGGGCAAGCCCATCGGTATTGTTCTGTTTTGCTGGATCACCGTCAAATTGAAGTGGGGTGAACTTGCAGAAGGTATCAGTTGGAATCATATGATCGGGCTTGGATTACTCGCTGCCATCGGCTTTACCATGAGTATTTTTATTTCTATGCTTGCTTTTAAGGATTCCTTCACACAGGATATGAGCAAGATGGGCGTTATGGTTGCAACAATCATTGCAATCATCATCGCTTATGTTTGGTTTAAATATTTCACAAAAGAAAAACAATAAAATGCATTGGCATCATTTTCGAATATGCAACTGCAATTCGAAAATGATGTTTCAAAAACTTTCGCTCCTTACTTTAATAACTGTTGTTATTTGCTGTACACATGCACATGCACAATACCGCCACCAGGCTGGTGTTCGGTTGGGCAGCGCCGACCAGGTTGTGTCAACTGGGTTTAGTTACCGCTATCACTTTAATAATAATAAAGCAATTGAAAACATTCTCAATTTGAGAGATCCGCTTTCGGTTGGTGTTTTGTATGAAATATTCAACCCCATCAATACCGTTCCAAAATTAAGCTGGTACTATGGTGGCGGTGCTTTTGTTGGGTTTAAAGGCTTTGATAATTTTGGAATCACCGGAATAGCAGGAGTTGATTATCAGTTCACGGAAGTGCCAATTAATTTATCTGTTGATTGGAAACCCGAGTTAACGCTCATTGAATCGGTTCGGTTCAGAGCTGCAACAGTTGCTGTATCGGTCCGGTTTTCCTTTGCTAAAAAATAATTTTGTTCTCCTGGTCTCTTGAAAGGTCTGATTAAATCAGGCCTTTTGTTTTTATGTTTTCAGTTAACTTTAATACATGAAGATTTTGTCTGCAGATCAGATCAGGGCATGGGATGCTTATACTATTGAACATGAACCTGTCCTCTCCATTGATTTAATGGAAAGGGCTTCAGCTAAATGTGCTGAATGGATCATTCACAATAACTATGGCAAACAGCACCTGCATTTTTTTTGCAGTAAAGGAAATAATGGTGGCGATGGATTGGCTATTGCAAGATTACTGTTGCAGAAAGGGTCAAGGGTTACTGTTTATATACTTGAGTTTGGCAATATGGGTACTGCTGATTTTCAAACCAATCTTCAAAAACTGCATGAAATAACGGCCGATATTCATTTTTTGCAATCGGCTGAATTCTTTCCTAAATTAACAGAGAAGGATGTTGTAATTGATGCTGTAATCGGAACAGGTCTTAATAAAGCACTCGCTGGAATTACAGCCGACCTTGTAAATCATATCAACAACTCTCCATCAACTGTTATTGCCATCGATATTCCAAC
>JANMOR010000075.1:0-1594 GCA_031369435.1 Chitinophagaceae bacterium | reverse complement strand
TTGAAACGATTCCATAAATCTTCCGGGGATGGAAATGCATCTAAGGTTAATTCTGTTTCAGTAGAAGTATTTGTTGCAGTCCTGTCATGAAATAAGAATCCATCTCCATTACTGCTGAATACACAGGGAATATCTAATATTCCTGCATAATCCAATGCTTGTTGTATGCCTGCATTAACTGAATGGTTATTGTCCTTTGCTTCGATGATTGCTACCGGATTGGAACGGTAGTATAAAATATAGTCAGCTCTTTTTCTTTTTCCTCTTGCTGTCAACTTTCCACGAACAAAGATTTTACCATCTGTAAAGGAAACTTCTTCAAGAATCTGCGAGTCAATATCCCAACCTGCTTTTATTAAAGCCGGTGTGATGTATTTGGTGCAAATATCCCTTTCGGATAGCTGTTTCTTATCGTGCAATGAATTTGGTTTGTTTCACAAAATAAGTAAAAGAAAGATAGGAATGGATTTGAATAAGTTGTGTCTCGTTTTATAAGAGTGTAGATTGCTTCATTCTTCGCAATGACGTTAGCGAGGGTATATGCTGCCATAGAAAAGGGACTGTGAACCGAGCGTGGCAACAGTTGATGCTATGGAATACAAAAGCAGGTAACAAAAAAAACTCCGAAACAATGAAGATTGCTTCGTCCCTCGCAATGACGTCATCTTACAACCCCAACAAAAACGCCATCACATCCACACCATCTGCATAATCCATCAGGGAAGGTTGTTGTGCCTGCCCAAATGCTAAACCATTGGCGCCAACAATGGCCTGTACCTCTTCGCTGTTTTGCAATTGGGTGTAGACATCATTTGCATGTTCATAAAAACTATAATGCAATGTGCCAATAGGAGAGAAGGGGCTGCTGTTTTCAACCAGTACAATACAATCGTTGGTCATATAATACTTGTTGTTCATTAAATAAATGGCGAGCTGGTAATCGTAATTGTTGCGGTATTTATGATGATTAAAAAACCAACTGTATTTTTTTAAGGCAGTGAGCAGGGGAACAAAATCATAATCTTTAGGAGTGTACAATTGTGTTACGTTGCGGCAACCCAAACCAAAATAGATCATGATATCATCGGCCAGTAAAGAAAGTTCTTCTGCAGTTTCGTTACCTGTGAGGATGGCAACAGAAGTACGGTTGCGGCGGATAACAGAAGGGTAGCGGCCAAAATAATAATCGAAATAACGGGCACTGTTATTACTGCCGGTGGCAATATAGGCATCGCAAGCTTTGAGCATGGTATTGAACTGTACAAACTCTGCAACAGCAGGGTTCCATTCAATCATTTTTTCTACGAGATGTTTGAGCAGGATATCGTCTTTGCTGGAGAGTTTGCACACCTGTTTATGTCCGCTCACAAACACACATAAAAAATCGTGAAAGCCAACGAGTGGAATATTGACGGCCATAATAATGCCAACGGTTTTTGGTTGAATATTATCATCGATATGATAATGAGCGACCCATTGTTCCATTTTATGCTGTTGTAAAAATGCTGTGGCAATGGTTGCTGCTGCCAGGTTAGTGAATTGTGGAGTGAACCAGTGATTGTTTTGTTCGGCCCGTTCTATTGTTTCCTGCCAC
>JANMOR010000053.1:0-7340 GCA_031369435.1 Chitinophagaceae bacterium | reverse complement strand
AAGTAGTGATTGATGAAGACCAGAAAAAAATTCAGCTGGAAGATATGAATGGCAATAAGATCACCATGAATGAAGATGGGATAACGATTGAAAGTATTAAAGAGATTAAAATGAAAGCAGCAACTGATTTAAAGATGGAAGGAGGAAGTAATGTAAATCTCAAAGGAGGATCGCAAACAAAAGTAGAAGGAGGAAGTGGAGCAGAAATTTCAAGTGGCGGTACCACCGCCGTAAAAGGAAGTATGGTGAATTTGAATTAGGACATTGCCACTAAGACACGAAGTCACAAAGAAATGAAGAATGTCATTTTGTGCATCGAGCCTTTGAGTCTTTGTGGCAAAACAAGTTGTAAACAAACTTACTGAAGCATGTTTTGGATGATTGCTTCAGCTTTTATAAAAATTAAACCTTATCACATGCCACTTGCAGCAAGGGTTGGCGACATGCATACCTGTCCGATGGTAACAGGAACAGTGCCACATGTAGGCGGGCCGGTTTTACCGCCCGGATGTCCAACTGTGATGATTGGTGGCCAGCCCGCTGCAAGAGTAGGTGATATGCTTACCTGCACAGGACCCCCCGATACCATTGCGGCAGGTTCATCAACAGTAATGATTGGAGGAATGGCAGCCGCAAGGCTGGGAGATAGTACAGCACACGGCGGTGTGATCGTTGCCGGATGCGCAACTGTAATAATAAATTAATGATGTATGGCATTTGATCAACAAAATAATTTTTTAGGTAAAGGATGGAGTTTTCCACCTGCTTTCAGTAAGCAATTGAAAGAAGTACAGATGACTGAGAAAGTGGAAGACATTGAAAAAAGTTTGCAGATACTGTTAACCACCAGCATTGGTGAACGCATTATGCAGCCACGCTATGGTTGTAATATGGAAGATCTTTTATTTGAAAGTTTAGATACGGCAACTAAAACAATCATCATCGATCGTATTAAAACAGCCATCCTTTTTTTTGAACCACGCATTGATGCAAAAAAAATTGAACTCAATACACAAAATGAACTGGAAGGAGAGATCCTTGTGGAAATTGAATATGTAATTCCTTCTACCAATTCAAGGTACAATTTCGTATTTCCGTTCTACCGCAAAGAAGGAACCGAATTAGATCTGTTAACTGGCAATCATCCATTAGGAAACTGATATGGCAAAATGCAGCGATAAAAAAACTCCTTTGCAACGAAGCGGCACAGCACGCAGGGAAAGGCTGTTACCCGGTTTGCAAAAGGGTTATGTGCAGGTTGATGAAAAAACATTTGCAGACTGGATTGTATTTGCCAAAGAGTTTGCACAATATGTACATTATTATGAAATCAATGGAGCAATCAGCGGCGATTGGGTTCCTTTCTTCAGCAATGATGTATCTGCTGTTCTGGGAACAATAACCATACAGGATGTTGATGCTTATAAGAGAAGTGTGAAAGAACGGCTTGATTTTTTGAAAGACGATGATCATGTCATGATGTTGCCTGCTGCAGAACGAAAACTGAACGATCTGTTTAGTGCTGTACTTAGTTTTTGTCAAGCACTGGATGAGTTCTATCGCTTATTACCAGTTGATGTTGCATTAAAAGGAGGAATTGAAAACCTGATCAAAACAAATCTTTCCCCTGCTTTAAACAGGTTGCTTCGTTATTATAAAGCTGCAAAACAACTCGGATTTTTAAAAACTGGCAACTTCAACAATTGGAAAGTACTAGGTGCTCCTGTAACCGATATCAAAGCCATCGTTAACGGAACCGGTTTGAATAAATTATGGTGGAGTCAGTTTCCTGTTGCAACTTCATGGAATGATTACTTCGACAACTATGTAATAAAAGATGAAAGTATTTTTGGAAACAATGCTTTAGATCTTTATTTCGATTCATTATACTTTCCCAATCCTGATTATACGGTTGTACAATGGCGGCAATACATGAAAATGAATCATGCTGCCAATCATAATTTATTTACCGGTATTTTCGATCATTTCCTGATGGCTTACAGCAAACTCGTAGGAGATGCTGAGAAAGAATTATTACAAAGTCTTGAAAACAGGAGTACACATCCGGCTCACTATGCATTGTTCCTGGCATTTCTGCGCCTGTTCAGGTTTGCACAAAATGATATCAACAGCATCACTCATCGCCATCTTGATTTTTATTATAAAGAAATATTACAGTTAAAACAACGGGCTGCATTACCTAACAGTGCTCATATTATTGCAGAACTGGCAAAGCCTGTTGATGGTCATATACTGGCTGATGATACCTTATTCAAAGCAGGAAAAGACAGTGAAGGTAAAGAAGTGTTGTATGCATTGAATAATGAAACAACTTTTAATAAAGCAGTTGTTAAAAGTTTGCGTTCGGTTTACATTGGTTCAGCTGCAGACAGTCATGCGGTGAGTATAAACAATGACGGAAGAATGTTTGCAGCACCTATGATCAATTCTGCTGATGGAATAGAAGCTGAATTAACATCAGCCAATAAAGAATGGCATCCTGTTGCAAATAGAATATATTCCGAAGGAAATGTGATCGACATCAAAATGCCAGCTGCTGAAATTGGTTTTGCAGTTGCCAGTCATTATTTGTATTTGCAGGAAGGACAAAGAAGAGTAATGATCAGGCTTGCTACTGATGATAATAACAAGCTGAACGGAAAAGGAAATTTATTTGCCTGTTATCTCACAACAGAAAAAGGCTGGTACAAAGTTTCATCTTTCATTATTATTGAAGCGGGCAATATGATGCAAAACGGCACAACAGCATGTGCTGAAATTTCTTTTTCATTATCCGGCGATGAGCCACCTATTACAAATTACAATGCAGAAATACATGGCGGCACGTTGAATGTAAATATACCTGTACTTAAAATTATTTTATTGAATGATGAAGCCGGGACATATGAATACAATGCCCTAAGGAATATCCGTATCAATCAGCTGGAAGTAGCGGTTCAGGTAGGTATGCAAACAACTTTATTCAATCAGCAAGGAGTAAAGCAGTTACTCGTCAGTACAGATGGCGGACCTGTTGATACATCTAAACCATTCATGCCTTTTGGGGGACAGCCACGAAGGGATGCAACCTTAGTGATTGGTAATAAAGAAGTGTTCAGTAAAAAAAATGCAAGTATTAATTTAAATATTGAGTGGGGAGCCATTACAGATTTTGCTCCGGGAAATATAGACTTTGATACGTCAGGAGATTATTATCCTTATACTAAGTTTGATTTTTTACAAGGCGGTTTATGGACTAATCAAAACAGTTCATTGAGTATTTTTGAAAGTAATGCTGCACAAGTTCAATTATTTGGTTCAACTCCTCTTTCCATACCGACTGCTTCAATTGTTTCGTATGATGACGAATATTTGAATTATGCTGTTGATTCAGTTAAAGGGTTTATGCGTTTTGTGCTGGATGGCACATTTGGACATAAAGATTTTTTGAATGCTCAATCAATCTATTTAATTAATAAAGCAAACAAAGTAGCTGATTCAGCAAACCCAAAACCAATAGAACCTTATACCCCCATCATTCAATCGCTTTACATCAGTTATACAGCTTATAGCAATATGGTTGAGTTGAATAGTGCCGATGAAAGTGTGTTCAGTAATAAAGAGGTGAGCCTGTTTCATCTCTATCCGTTTGGAGATGCTGAACAGCATAGTTACATCACAAAAAATTCAACACATTATTTATTCCCTCAATTCAGGCATACTGATAAAGATGCCAAACAGGTTTTGCATGAAGGAGAGTTTTATATCGGGTTTGAAAATTTATCTGCAAAGCAATCGGCGAATGTACTGTTCCAGGTAATGGATGGGTCAGCCGATCCAACCATCAGCAAACCTGCAGAACATATTCTATGGAGTTACCTCAGCAATAACCAGTGGAAAGAGTTTAAACAACAGGAAATCAGCGATGCAACAATGCAACTGATTCAATCCGGCATCATCAGCTTTATTATTCCCCCTGATGCAACAACAACAAACAGTATGTTGCCAACCGGATATTTATGGATCAAAGCATCAGTATCAGAAAAAACAGATGCCATTTGTAAATTAATTACTGTTGATGCACAGGCGGCAGTTGCTGTATTTAATGATAACAACAATGCTGATGATTTTTTGAATACTGCTTTAGCTCCGGCCAGCATCAGCAAATTAAAACTGCCTCAATCTGCCATTAAAAAAATCAAACAACCTTATTCTTCCTTTGGCGGCAGGGCTATAGAAAGCAGCGATGCTTTTTATGTTCGTGTAAGCGAACGCCTTCGCCACAAAGCAAGAGCCATTAATATCTGGGATTATGAACATTTAATACTCGAAGCATTTCCACTCATTCATAAAGTAAAATGTTTGAATCATACAAAGAGTATGGATGCTGATTACAACGAAGTATTACCGGGTCATGTAACCATTATTACCATTCCTGATTTGCAGCAACGTAACGACATCAATCCCTTGAAACCTTATACCAGCCAGGCAATGTTACAGGCAATTGATGCATACATACGCAAACGTATTTCCTGTCATGTCCAACTGCATGTAGTGAACCCTGTTTTTGAAGAAGTGCAGCTTAAGTTTAAACTGAAGCTGGCCAAGGGGTTTGATGATTTTACCATTTACTCAAATAAACTCAGGGACGAAATCACTGCATTTCTTTCACCCTGGGCTTATGCAGATGAAGCAGAGATCAACTTTGGCGGGAAAGTATATAAATCCGTCCTCATCAATTTTATTGAAGAACGACCTTATGTTGACTTTATTACAGATGTTGAAATGTGTCATTATGATGCGGATGGCGCAGTCATTAAACTGGATAATGATGAAATCATTGCATCAACAGCAAAAAGCATTTTGGTTTCTGTGCCTGCATCCAAACATCATATCACAACTGTAGAAGAGAACATAACCAAGCAGCAGTACGAATGTGATGCACTCAAACCAAAAGGAAAAAAGAAAAAGCAAAAAAAACAGGTAGTAGATTAATTATGCAGGAAAGCATTACCATACAGAAAAAGCCCATACTCAGCGATAGCAGTAATTACGAACTACTGCGCAAGAAAGGCCTGGACTATATTGAACAACTCGGCAGCAGTATCTGGACCGATTATAATATTCACGATCCCGGTATTACCGTATTGGAATTGCTGAGTTATGCCATTACTGATCTTGGTTATCGCACATCCATCGATATCAAAGATTTACTGGCCGAACCGCAATCAAAAATTCCAAAAGAAGATCCAAAGCGGCAGGGCTTTTTTACAGCAAGGGAGATCTTAACAGTGAACCCATGGACAACAGCTGATTTCAGGAAACTGTTGATCGATATCAACGGCATCAAAAATGCCTGGCTTAAATGCAAAGAATGCGCATGTAATGATTTGTTGATCTATGCCAACTGCAGCAAAAGTATTTTGCAATACCAACCTACTGAACATCCCATTATCATCAAAGGTTTTTATGATGTACTGGTTGAATTTGAAAATGAAGAAGGCGCCGGTGATTTGAACAGTGGAAAAGTAAAATATAATTTCACTTTTCCAACAGCAACTGGTTTTTCAACTGCCATGATTGAAATGCGGTTACCTGCCTGGCAACAGTTAGAAGATCAATTGGCTGTTTATAAAAAATTCAGGAACCCCAAAAGTGAAATACAAACAGTAGCCGTTCAGTTTATATCCGGAAATAAAAACGATAACCTGGATATTCCTGTAACTGAACAGGCAAATGTATTACGGCGGCCTGTATATGCAACAATGAAAGTGGAATTTAAACCGGATAAAAGTTTACCGGCTGTTGAAAGTATATTGTTTGCAGATATAGCCATGAGTGTTTGGTTCCGTAGTGACAGTGATCGTAAACAGGTGCAGTTAAAAGATATCAAACAGGCAATTGAAGATGCATCATTCTCCGGCATCTTTGCCAAATACCTCACTTTGATTCATCGAGCAGATGAAGTGATGAAGCTCACCAGAAAGGAACTGCACAGTCATCGTAACCTGAGTGAAGATTATTGCAGCATCAAAGGAATTGCTGTGGAGGATATTGGTGTTTGTGCTGATATGGAAGTAGAACCTTCGGCAGAGATTGAATCTGTTCTGGCTGAAGCGTATTATCGCATTGATCAGTATTTCAGTCCGGATATTAAATTCTATTCACTCAAAGAATTGATGGACGCTGATGTTCCGGTGGATGAAATATTTGATGGACCGAAACTGAACAACGGTTTCATCAACAATGAACAGCTTGCTTTAACCAATCTCAAACAATTTATTTATACCTCTGATATCATTAACCTGTTGATGGATATCCCCGGCGTGAAGAATATCAAAAACTTTGTGCTCACCAAATTTGATGCCGATGGTAATTTAATTAAGAATGAAGAATGGGTGATGGAGATCAATTATAATCATCAACCGAGATTATATCTCGAAGCATCCAAAATTTTAGTGTTTAAAAATGGTTTGCCTTTTCTTCCTGATAAACTGGAGTTGAGCGATACACTGCAGGTGATCAAAGGACAGCATGCACAGCCAAAATATTCTGTACTGGAAAATGATTTGAAAGTGCCACAGGGAACATTCTATCAGCTCAATGATTATTACCCGTTGCAGTATTCCCTGCCACTCACTTATGGTGTTGGTTTTGATGGGTTGCCTTCAACAGCTTCTGTACAGCGCAAAGCACAAGCCAAGCAGCTAAAAGCATACCTGTTATTTTATGAACAACTGCTGGTAAATTATGTAGAACAGCTTTCTAACGTAAAAGAGTTGTTTGCATTAGATACAGCTGTCAATAAAACTTATTTCAGCCATGTGTTGCAGGAAGCAGATATGAAAGGAATGACTGATCTCAACAATGGTCTTGATGAAACTTCACTGTATGCATTGATTGAAACAGAGAATGTATTTTTCGATCGCAGGAACCGTTTCCTGGATCATATGCTTTCAAGATTTGCAGAAAACTTTAATGAGTATGCGTTGATGTTATATGCATACAGCAGCAGTAAAGCCATTGCTGATGGCAAACTCATCAAAGACAAGATCAATTTCCTGAAAGATTTTCCATTCATGAGCGCCAACAGGGCAAAAGCGATCAATTATAAAGATCCTGCTCATGTATGCAGCAATGAAAATATAGCCGGACTTCAATTACGTATTCAACGATTGTTGGGCATGGATGCTTTTGGTGGTTTCTTTGAAATGTATGAAGAAAAAGATATAGATGGTATTTCATTTGAACGCAGGTGGAGATTAAAAGATGAAGCAGGAAAAATTCAACTAAGCAGCAGTACCATATATGCGGATGCTGATCTCGACATTAGCGAGCAA
>JANMOR010000030.1:0-10709 GCA_031369435.1 Chitinophagaceae bacterium | reverse complement strand
AATTGGTAGACACGTCAGACTTAGGATCTGATGCCGTAAGGTGTGGGGGTTCGAGTCCCTCCATCCGGACAAAAAAAGCTATTAGCTTAAAGCTATTAGCCAAAAGCTAAAAACATGGCAACAGTAACAAGAGAAAACATTGGTTTGCTGAATGACAAACTCACTGTAAAAATTACCAAAGAAGATTATTTTCCGGCGTTTGAAAAAACCCTGAAAACATACAGTAAACAGGCCAATATTCCTGGTTTCCGTAAGGGAATGGTGCCCGCAGGCATGGTGAAGAAAATGTATGGCCCCGGCATTTTTACAGAAGAAGTGATCCGCAATATTGAAAAAGGTTTGAATGATTACCTGGCAATTGAAAAGCTGGACATTTTTGCCCAACCGCTGCCTTTGCCCAACGGGGAGTTTAAACCCAATATGGAGAATCCTGCTGATTACAGTTTTGATTTTGAAGTTGGGTTAAAACCTGCTTTTGAAATCAACCTCGGCAATATTACAGCTCCGTATTATAAAGTAAAGGCCACCACTGCAATGGTGAACGAAGAAGTGGAGCGTTTGCAGAACCGTTTCGGTAAAATGACTGAGCCGGAAACAATCAATAGTGATGACAATGTATTAAACCTGAGCTTTGAAGAAACGGATGCTGATGGCAATGTAGTTGAAGGTGGATTAAAAAAAGACAACTCTTTATTAGTAAAATATTTTACAGAAGCTTATCGTAAAAATCTGCAGGGCTTAAAGAAAGATGATACTATCATTGTTCATCTCAAAGATGCCTTTGAAGAAAAAGAACGTAACTGGGTAATTGAAGACCTCGGGTTAAAAGATGTTCCTGATGCAGCTGACAAATCATTTAAACTAACCATCACCAAAGTTGGTTTAATTGAAAAAAGAGAAATGAGTGAAGAGTTTTTTAAAGAAGCTCTTCCTTTAAAAGAAATTAAAACAGAAGCTGAATTCCTTGCTGCCATTGAAGCAGATATCCAGGCATACTGGGATAAACAAAGCAGCAACCAGTTACAGCATCACCTGTATCATGTCTTGTTAGATGATATCAAAATGGAATTGCCGGAAAGCTTTTTGAAAAAATGGCTGGCATCTTCAAATGATCCTTCAAATGCAGCTCAGGTACCAAAATCACCTGAACAGATAGAGGCTGAATACCCAACCTTCAACACACAACTTCGCTGGACATTGATCACCGACCGGATCATCAATGAAAATAATTTGGAAGTAACTCCTGAAGAACTGAAGGAAAGCATGAAGCAACAGGTATTGAGTTATTTTGGAGGCATGAACCTTGCTGAAGGAAATGTAGAATGGCTTGATCAGTATGTTGATGGTTTAATGAAAGACGAACAGCAGGTTGACAGTACATATCGCCGTTTGGTTACCGAAAAAGTGTTTAACTGGGCAGAGCAACAGGTTCAGAAGAATGAAAAGGTCATCAGCTCCGAAGAATTCATCAAAATGAATGAAGAACATCAGCATCACCATCATTAAGATGTTAGTTGTACGAGGTAAGAAGTACGATGTAAAAGAATACAGTCCCGCTTAGTAATTAGCGGGATTTTTTATTTGTCTGGACCATGATTTATGAGATTATTGGGATTCAACAGATGGGCAATGTTAGTATAAATATGTGTGCATGATTTAACAACGTAAGACTCAAATTCCAGTCATAATAGCCGAACTGATATAACTCACAACTAAAAACTTAAAACTAATAACTTGCCTTCTGCCTTATTGTCCTGCTTTAATGGTTTGCATGATATTTGAAAATATTTCTGTTCCAAATGATATTCCCTTAACTTCAAACCGGAAAAAAAACGATTATGGATTTCAATAAAGAATTTGAAAAATACGCCGTTAAACACCGTGGAATTTCCGGCGCCACGTTGCACAATTATCAAACACAATTCAGCCCATCCAATCTTACGCCTTATATTATTGAAGAGCGTCCGTTGAATGTAGCGAGCATGGATGTGTTTTCCAGGTTAATGATGGATCGCATTATTTTTATGGGCGAACCTATTAATGATTATGTTGCCAATATTGTAACTGCACAGTTGCTCTTTTTGGAAAGTACAGATCGTACAAGAGATATTCAAATGTATATTAACAGCCCGGGTGGAAGTATTTATGCAGGTCTTGGTATTTATGATACCATGCAATACATCACTCCCGATGTAAGTACTATCACCATTGGCATTGCAGCCAGTATGGGTGCCGTGCTCATGTGTGCAGGTACCAAAGGAAAACGTACTGCATTAAAACATTCAAGGGTTATGCTGCATCAACCATATGGTGGTGCCGGCGGACAGGCTACTGATATCCAGATCATGGTGAACGAAGTAAAAAAACTCAAGATCGAATTGTATGAGATCATTGCTTATCACAGCGGTCAAACCATTGATAAAGTAAAAGAAGACAGCGACCGTGATTTCTGGATGACGGCGAGTGAAGCAAAAGACTATGGATTAGTAGATGAAGTATTATTGATGAATCCAAGAAAAACAAAAGAAAGCTAAACATTAAACAGTAACAACAATGTACCAGCATAACTTAAAATTTCCAGCTCGCTTTGAAGAGGAAGAAGAAGAACCAAAAGAAAATCCTTTAGAAAATTTTACCGCAGCTGCGTTTGGTCCTTACAATAAAAAGTTTCTTGAACAACGTAAGATTTTTTTCTGGGGAGTAGTGCATGATAACTCTGCCAAGGAAATCGTTAATAAGTTATTGTATTTAGAAGCTGTAAAGCCTGGTGAGGAAATTAAATTGTATATCAACAGCCCTGGTGGTGTGGTAACGAGTGGCATGGTGATTTATGATACCATGCAAATGATCAGCTCACCGGTAAGTACAATTTGTATGGGGATGGCCGCATCAATGGGCTCAATCCTGTTAAGTGGTGGCACCAAAGGCAAGCGTTATATTTTTCCGCATGGTGAAGTCATGATTCATCAGCCAAGTATTGGTGGCGCACAGGGAACCAGTGCCGATCTTGAAATTATTGCTCATCAAATTGCCAAAACCAAAGAGTTAGGTGCACAAATTCTGGCCAATAACTGTGGCAAAACTTTGGAACAGGTGCTCAAAGACTTTGACCGTGACTACTGGATGGATGCCAAAGAAGCAGTGAATTATGGTATTGTGGATGGCATTCTCGATAAACTTTAAGTGAAGTGGGTAAATACAGCAGGAAAGGGATGCGGCAAGGGTTTGCTGCATCCCTTTTTAATTAATGCACCTGCTTAAAAAAGCTTTATTATCTTTGATGATGGTTTGCAAATGCAGGCCCCTTTTAAAAATCCATTACAAATGGCGAAAAACAACATGTTGCATTGTTCATTTTGCGGTAGAAGCAGGGATGAAGTGAAAATATTAATTGCAGGACAGGAAGGTCATATCTGCGAAAACTGTGTTGAACATGCACAGGAAATTATTGCGCAGGAATTATTGCTGCGTAATGAAACAACATCCTCCAACTTTAAACTAAATGTAAAAAAACCAATTGAAATCAAACGGTTTTTAGATGAATATATCATTGGCCAGGATGAAGCGAAAAAAGTATTAGCAGTTGCCGTTTACAATCATTACAAACGTTTAAAACAAAAAACAGAAAGCGAAATTGAAATTGAAAAGAGCAATATCGTTATGGTGGGAGAAACAGGTACCGGTAAAACCCTGTTGGCTAAAACCATTGCACGTTTATTGAATGTTCCGTTTGCTATTGTTGATGCAACTGTATTTACCGAAGCCGGTTATGTAGGTGAAGATGTGGAAAGTATTCTTACACGTTTGTTACAGGTTTGTAATTATGATATTGCAGCAGCTGAAAAAGGAATTGTTTACATTGATGAAATTGATAAGATAGCACGCAAGGGCGATAACCCTTCCATTACAAGAGATGTAAGTGGTGAGGGTGTGCAACAGGGTATGTTGAAATTATTAGAAGGAACAGAAGTATTGGTTCCACCACAAGGCGGACGGAAACATCCGGAACAAAAATTAATTAAGATCAACACTCAAAATATTCTGTTCATCTGCGGAGGTGCATTTGATGGAATTGATAAAGTGATTGCACGCCGTGTAAATACAAACGCTATTGGTTTTAATGTAAACAAAGAAGAGCAGGAACACATGAAGAAGAACCTCCTGAAGTATGTGAATGCACAGGATCTGAAATCATTTGGTTTGATTCCTGAATTGCTGGGACGTTTACCTGTAGTTACACATCTCGATCCATTGGATGCAGAAACTCTTCGCCAGATTTTAACTGTTCCCCGTAATGCACTCATCAAACAATATCATAAATTATTTGAGATAGAAGGCATTGAGTTAACGATTGATAATGAAGTTTATGATTTCATGGTAACTAAAGCCATGGAATATAAATTAGGCGCCAGAGGTTTACGTAGCATTTGCGAAAGCATTTTAACTGATGCGATGTTTGATTTGCCGGGAAGTGATGAAAAGAAATTTCATCTTTCACTTGAATACGCAATGCACAAATTTGATAAGAGTAAGTTGAGTATGCTGAAAGTAGCATAATAAAGTACGATGTTAGATGTACGAAGTACGATTTTGAACCTGTTGATTTATTTCATCAGGTTTTTCATTTTATAATTGACTTTCTTAACCTGAAAACTGAAACTTGTAACTTGCAACCTTAAACTTTACTTATGCAGGATTTAATTGAACGTTTAATGGCAGCAGGATTAACAGAAGAACAAGCCTACAAAGCAATTGATGTAATTAAGAATTTCACCAAAGAAAAATTTCCTCTTTTTGGTAGCGCTATTGACGGGCTCTTCAGTAAGTATGGAAAAAAAGAAGATGAAGATTTTTTGGATTGATGAAAAAAAAAAGCCGCTTCAAAATTGAAACGGCCGTCTTTCTCATGTTGATCAAAATTATTTCAATACTTCTCTTGCAATAACTATTTTCTGTATTTCACTTGTGCCTTCGCCTATTGTACAAAGTTTTGAATCACGGTAATATTTTTCAACCGGAAAATCTTTTGTGTAACCATAACCACCAAAGATCTGTACTGCATCAGTACTTATTTTTACGGCACTTTCACTCGCATAATATTTTGCCATTGCACCCGCTTCTGTAACCTTCTCACCACGGTTTTTTAAATCGGCAGCTTTCATGATAAGTAATTCTGCAGCTGCAATTTCAGTTGCCATATCGGCCAGCTTAAATGAAATACCCTGGAAACTGGAAATCGGCTGATCAAACTGGTATCGCTCCTGTGAATATTGCAAAGCAGCTTCATAAGCACCTTTTGCTATTCCCAATGATAATGCTGCAATAGAAATGCGTCCACCATCCAATATCTTCAACGCCTGCCGGAAACCATCTCCTACTGCACCCATCCTGTTTGCATCCGGAATACGACAGTTATCAAAAATCATTTCGGCTGTTTCGCTTGCACGCATGCCCAATTTATTTTCTTTTTTGCCGGCTTTAAAACCTGCAGTTCCTCTTTCAACAATAAAAGAAGTTGAGTTGCTGCTTGTTCTTGGTTCGCCTGTTCTTGCAATCACTACTGCTATTTCTGCACTAATACCATGCGTGATCCAGGATTTGGTTCCATTTAAAATCCAATCATCACCATCTCTTACTGCAGTTGTTTGCATATTACCAGCGTCACTCCCTGTGTTCGGCTCCGTTAGTCCCCATGCACCAATCCATTCACCAGCAGCCAATTTTGGCAAATACTTTTTCTTTTGTTCATCATTGGCACAATACAAAATATGACCGGTACACAATGAATTATGTGCAGCCATGCTTAAACCAATTGAACCGCACACTTTCGCTACTTCAACAATTGCAGCAACATATTCATGATAACCAAAACCACTGCCACCATATTGTTCAGGAACAAAAATGCCCATCAATCCAAGTTTTCCCATTTCCTGCATTACATCTTTAGGAAAATGCTGCGGCTCATCCCACTCCATTACATGTGGTTTAATATGCTTATTGGCAAAATCCCTTGCTACATGTGCTACCTGTGTGGTTACTTCATCCTGATCAAAATTCATAAAACCTGTTTAAGTGTGTATCGAAGATTAATGTAAGAAATAAAACCCATCGCCTGCTTAGCAAAAGGGTTTAAAATAAGTTGAGCCATGAACTGACCTACTTTGCAGTACCATGACTCAACTGTGTTACACATAGCAATCAATCGAAACGGCACTGCAAATATAGGAGATTTACTAACAGCTGTTAGCGAAATGAAAAAATATTTTACTTACTCTGCCACCAGGTAGGGGGCAATTTTTTTGAATAAACCCTCATCAATTGCACCCAGCTTTTGGAGTTCGCTAACGGCTTTAAAATTTCCATGTTCATTCCTGTACTGTACAATTGCATTGGCCAAAGAGTATTTAATATATGGGTGGGCTTTGAGATCATCAATGGTTGCAGTGTTGAGGTTGATTTTTTTAATACCAGTTTCACTGAACTGAAGTTGGGGTTTTATTTTTTGAAATGTAGAATCGGGCAAACCAAATGTTTCGGCTACCTGGTCAACAGTAACAAACCCACCAAGCTTTGAACGGAAGTTGACGATGCGTTGTGAAAGTTTACTGCCAATACCCTTTAACTTCTTCCATTCTGTTGTATCGGCCGAATTAATATCGATAAGAAAAGTTCCTGTTTCTTTGATAACAGATTTACTTTCTGAAGTTGAAGTAGAGCCAGCAGTTTCTTTTTGTACTGAAGTTTTTGTTTCTATTTGAACAAAAGGAAACAGCCGTTCAAACTCTTCATGTCTCAATCCATAAATACGTTCAAGGTCATCTGCTTTATAAAACCTGCCGCCTTTATTGCGGTAATTAATAATAGTTTGAATTGTTTTTTCTCTTAAACCTAAACGGTGGAAATCTTCAGCACTCGCTGTATTGGGGTTAAAATAAAATAACTCCCCTGCAAGTGTACCACTTTCACTTTTTTTATAGTTCGGATATTTAGGCTGATACAATTGATCAGCTTGTTCTTCCTCTTTATTATAGTCCCTTGATTCAGGCATTACTTTTAACCTGGCCAGTTGCTGTTGGGTGGCTGTATCAACCACCAGTTCAATTTCATCTTTTACTAAAAAAGGAAACAGAGCAGGTAAGAGTGCAAAGAAGAGAGCCAATACACCTAAAATGATTACTGCCCGCCTTTCTTTTTGTGAAAAGGTAAAGTAATCTTTTATCCATTTGCGCTGGGTGAACTGCATGGTTAAAATTAGCAGCTAAACAACCGAAATGAAATACAACAAAGCGGGTATGACTTACTTTAAAACTGAAGTACCAGCCCATCAAATCCTAAATGAATGCCCTCTGGTAAATCCTTTTCAATTATATCGTGTAACCCTAACTGGTGGCTGATATGTGTGAAGTACGCTTCAGGAACCTGCAGTTCTTTTACCAATGCTACTGCCTGTTCCAGGTTATAATGAGAGATATGTTTTTCAATACGCAATGCATTCAACACAATGGCTTTACTTCCTTTAATTTTTCCCTTTTCTTCCTCTTCAATGCGGTTGGCATCGGTGATATAGGTAAAAGGACCAAACCGAAATCCTAAGACCGGCATTTTTAAATGCCATACAAGTACAGGTTCAATTAACAGATCAAGAATAGTAAATGATTCGGTTGTAATAGTATTGATATTGATTTCAGGAACGCCTGGATATTTGGTATCAGAAAATGCATAATAAAAATCCCTGCGCAGTGCTTCTTCTGTTAAATAGTTGGCATACACTTCAACTGGTTTTTTAGTAAAATAATTGAATGCCCTTACATCATCCAATCCTGCAATATGATCTTTATGCGGATGAGTAAAAAGTATAGCATCTACGTTCTTTACATCTAATCGTAACATTTGATAACGGAAGTCGGGAGTTGTATCAATAACAATGGTTGCCTGCGGCGACTCCACCATAATACTGCTGCGTAACCGTTTGTCTTTTTTATTGGTGGAAGAGCAAACTTCACATTCACATCCTATCATAGGTACACCGCTGCTGGTGCCGGTACCGAGAAAAGTTATTTTAATGGGAGGATAGCTCACTGTTTAAAAATATGAAATAAGAATTTAGAAATAAAAAATGAGGAAGTGAACAACAAATACATTCACTTTCTTATTTAACATTTTGCATTTTTTATTCCTCAGTTTCTTTTGTTGCTGCCATAGCCGTTACCTCATCGTATAACTTCTGCGATTCTGCTGTTAATGCATCGTATGAAATATTAACCTGTGGAATAAGATCCATTACTGTACTGATGCGGCTTTCAAGTAACAGGAATTTATTGAGCACCACCACCTTCCGCTCTTCCAGTATGCAATAACCACTTTGAAAATTACCTCTTTCATAACGCACAACGTAGCCGCTTTCTTCTAAAATGGCTTCTAACTTATCTAAGGTTGATTGATTGTATTTCATTCCCGGCAAATTTATTGGTACTGAAGCTGAGTTTGATAATTCAACTGAATGACTTTTCCACAGCTACTTCCCAATTATCAAATTTATTTTTTACTTACTCGTCATTCGCACAACAGGTATAATCATCTCTTCCAGGCTCACTCCACCATGTTGAAATGTATTGCGGTAGTAATTGGCATAGTAATTATAGTTGTTGGGATAACAGAGATACACATCCTCTCTTGCAAAAATGAAAGATGAATTGATATTCGGCACCGGCAACCCTGCTTCACCAGGATTACGGAACGACAAAACATCTTTTGGATCAAAATTCAGGTTACGTCCGTGTTTGTAACGGATATTGGTAGTGGTTTCTTTATCGCCGACCACCTTTGCAGGTTTTTGTACCCGAATACTTCCATGATCAGTTGCCATTACAATATTGATCTTTTTATCAGCAATTTTTTTCAGTGCCTGGTATAAAGGTGAATGTTCAAACCAACTCACCGTTATACTCCGGTAGCTTTTTTCATCGTTGGCCAGTTCTTTCAACACTTCCATTTCTGTACGTGCATGGCTGAGCATATCCACAAAATTATAAACGATGACATTGATATCGTTTTGCATGAGGTTGTGAATATTATTAACGAGATCCTGCCCTGCCTGGTGGTTCACCACTTTTGTAAAGGATGCTTTAAGATCAGTTTTTCCAAGCCGTTGTAATTGTGCACGGAAGAATTCTTCTTCATGCAGATTTTTGCCTCCTTCCTCATGATCATTCTTCCATTGCTGTGGAAATTTCTTTTCAATATCAACAGGCAGTAATCCACTGAAGATAGCATTGCGGCAATATTGAGTGGCAGTAGGCAATATAGAATAAAACGAATCTTCTTCTGTTATACGAAAGCTTTCAGCAAAAATGGGCTGAATGGCTTTCCATTGATCAAACCTTAAATTATCAATCAATATAAAAAATAAGGGAGTGCCTTTTTCCAGGTGCGGTAATACTTTGTACTGTAACAAAGTATGGCTCATGATTGGAGCCTCTGTTGCTTTTGGTTTCAACCATTGCAAATAGTTCTTTGAAATATATTTGAAGAACTCGTTGTTGGCTTCACTTTTTTGTGTTTGCAGTACTTCGCTCATTTCGGGACTGTCGGCCTTGCTCATTTCCAGTTCCCAATACACTAATTTTTTATAGATCTCCATCCACTCATTATAATTGGGATTGCTGTTCAACGCCATGAATAAATTGCGGAACTGTTGCTGGTAAGCCGATGTTGTTTTTTCTGAAACCAGCCGTTTATTATCAATGATCTTTTTTAAACTCAGCAACACCTGGTTGGGATTTACAGGTTTAATCAAATAATCACTGATCTGCGAACCAATGGCATCATCCATGAGGTTTTCTGTTTCATTTTTGGTGATGAGTACAACGGGTATTGATTGGTTTACTTCTTTGATCTTTGTCAATGTTTCCAAACCTGTTATACCGGGCATGCTTTCATCCATCAACACCACATCAACAGGATTTTCCTTTACATAATCAATTGCATCAAAACCGTTGGTTAATGTGTGAACCTCGTAACCCTTGCTTTCTAAAAATAATTTCTGCGATTGAAGGCTTTCAATTTCATCATCCACCCAAAGAATTTTTGCTAATGCCATGCTTAGTTTTTTAAAACGAAAGTTAAGTGCTCAAGTTACAGGTTTCAAGGCACAAGCCATTACCTTTGCTCCCTTGCCAGATTGATATTTAACAGTTCTAAAAATGAAGTTCAGAAAAATAGTCAACGATCCGGTATATGGTTTTATAACCTTTGATGATGAGCTCATCTACCGGGTTTTATCACACCCATTTTATCAGCGTTTGCGACGTATTCATCAAATGGCATTGGCACATTTGGTGTACCCGGGCGCTGTGCATTCAAGACTGCACCACAGCATGGGCGCCTATCATTTAATGCGTATAGCTTTATATGAACTGAAGGGTAAGGGTATTGAAATAACTCCCGAAGAAGACCAGGCTGCTAAACTGGCTATCTTACTTCATGATGTGGGCCATGGTCCATTCAGTCATGCATTGGAACATGTGCTGATAGAAGATGTGCACCATGAAGAAATTTCCTTGCTCATTTTTGAACATTTCAACAAAGAATTCAATGGGGCATTAGATCTTGCGCTTTCCATTTTTAAAGGAACCTATCCCAAACAATTTTTGCATCAGCTCATCAGCAGCCAGTTGGATGTTGACCGGATTGATTACCTCACCCGTGAC
>JANMOR010000007.1:0-10897 GCA_031369435.1 Chitinophagaceae bacterium | reverse complement strand
ACCAGCGTTCAGCTCCTGTGTTCTGGCAGTTTAAAAAATAATAATGGAACAACATTGCAAACGAAACGGGTTCAACAGGCACTTCCAGATTTTTCAGTACAAGCGGATTTGGAATTTCATCAAGATCACTCAGCAAAACTTTATCATCATCAGCAATTAAGTGTTTGACAGTTGCCAATGCATTCCGCTGTCCGTTTTCCAATTGCCATGCCGCACTGGTTGGTGTGTATGCAGTTAAGTTATCCTGAAATAGTAAACCTTCGGTAGTTTGTTTTACTGGGATATAGATGATCTTATGCTGCCATTGTACAAAACGTTCTTTTGCTGCTTCAAAATGATAAGGCTTTTCTTTTCCCGCATGCGTCAAATTCGATTCTGCAATTACAAAATGATCCACCACTTCATTCAGCAGCTTCAGCCTCAACTCCAGTAAATCAAGTTCATTAAAAAAAGTAAAGCAATCAAAAACCTTCATTATTTGTCTTTAATAAATTGATACAAGTTAAAATTGCCTTTACTAACAGTTTCTTCAATCTGTTTCTTTAACTCTTGTTTCTGTATATCCTTCATTCGTTTCTGTTGAATTAAAAAATAAGCTTTCTCTGCCAGTAACCAGCTTCTGCGTTCATTGTTATGATGTTGTTGCAGCAATTCATCAATCTTCAACCATAATTCTTTGGCTCCGTTTTTTTGATTGGCTATGGTTTTTATCACTGGTATTTCCTGTTGATGATTTGCAAAAGCTGGGGCCAGCATCAAACGTAAATTTTTTACAAACAGATCAGCATCGGGCCGGTCGGCTTTATTCACTGCAAACAGATCAGCAATTTCCATCAACCCTGCTTTCATAGTTTGTACTTCATCACCTGCTTCAGGCACCAACACCACAACAGTAATATCAGCCAACCCTGCAATTTCAATTTCACTCTGCCCAACACCAACAGTTTCCACAATGATATAATCAAACAAGGCTGCTTTGCAAACATCAGCGATCTCTAAGATCTTTGGATGCAGGCCACCTAATGAACCACGGGTAGCCAGTGAACGGATAAACACATTGGGATGGTTATACCAACTGCTCATGCGGATACGATCGCCCAACAATGCACCCAAATTAAAAGGTGAAGAAGGATCTATACAAAGTACCGCCACTTTTTTCCCGGCATCAACCAGTTCTGAAATAAACGCATCAACCATAGTGCTCTTACCTGCACCCGGCGGACCTGTAATACCAATAACAGGTGTAGCGGCAGGAGGGATGGATTGCAGGAACTCTTCATAACCCGTCACTTCATTTTCAATCAATGAAATGCAGCGGGCCAGGCTTTTCTGATTTCCCTGTTTTAATTCCTTCAAGAACGATTGCCACATGCCACAAACCTAAATTAAAAGATTTAAATATTGTTTATTTGCAACACCGGGCCAATGCAATCAACAAGAGCTACCATACATCATTATCTTTTTTTTACAGGAATAATTCTGCTCATGATTGGTTTCCTGTTCAGCAGGGCCATGCTCAGCATCAGTATGTTCATCATTATTGCCAATGGTTTACTGCAGGGCGATTGGAAAGAACGCTGGCATCATTTTTTGCAGGAGAAATATCTTGTTGGCATTTCCTGTTTGTTCATCCTGCCGTTTATATCCGGGTTATGGAGCAGTGATACCATTTCCTGGTTGCATGCCATGGAGAATAAACTTCCTTTATTGCTGATGCCACTTGCTTTAGTTATGCAAAAAGGATTTGAAAGAAAACAATTTGTGTTTTTTTCTTTGTTGTGGATCATCTTACTGTTTGGCGGAACGGTATGTAGCGTTATACAATACCTGCAGGAAAAAGAATTGTACAATCAACTGTACCGCTTTTCAAAAGTAATTCCTACCTGGGCCGATAATGATCATATCCGTTTCAGCATGGGTATCATCATCAGCATCCTGTTGTGGTTGAAGCTGGAAGAATGGAAGGCCATCCGTTCATCTTTTTTAATATGGCTGATGCGTGCTGTGATGCTGTGGTTTGTATTGTTCCTGCATATACTTGGTGCTAAAACAGGATTGATTGGTTTGTATCTGATCATTGTTCCCTTCATCCTGTGGCAACTTTATTCAACAGGTAAAAAAAATATTGCACTTGGAACTTTAGTTATTGCCTGTTCGCTTCCTGTACTGGCCTATCAGTTATTGCCAACCTTTAAAACAAGAATGCATTATATATTATATGACAGGGATAACTGGAAAGCAGAAAATTTCAGTGGCGATTTCAGTGATGGCAACCGCATGTTGTCAATTAAAAGCGGATGGGAGGTGTTTCAACACAACTGGTTAACAGGTGTTGGTTATGGCGATATAAAAAATGAAACCAGTAAATGGTATGATGTGCATGCTCCCAATGTTGCAATCCCTGAACGGTACCTGCCGCTCAATCAATGGATCACTTCCGGGAGCGGCGCCGGTATTGGAGCTGTATTTCTTTTTACCGTAATTATACTCATGCCTTTTTTTTTAAAACAATGGCAACAGAATAAACAGGCAATAGCTTTTGTTATTTTCATGAACATTGTTTTTCTTTACGAGTGTACAATAGATGACCAGTTTGGTGTTTTTATATTTAGTTTTTTTACATTGTACTGGCATTTATCCAACCGACTCAAAATCTGACATGCAACCTGTATCTGTCGTAATTATTGCTAAAAACGAAGCGCATATTCTTGCACATACGCTGCGAAGCATCCGGCCATTGACCGATGATATAGTTGTTTGTGATACCGGCAGCAATGATGCTACCATCCCGATTGCCAAAAAAAACGGAGCAACCATCATTGAAGAACCATGGCAGGGATTTGGCGCTACCAAAAACATAGCCAATGAACATGCTGTGTACGACTGGATTTTACAGTTGGATGCTGATGAAGCAATTGATGAAGAATTGATTCAGTCGATCAATGCACTGGACCTGGAGGATGAGAAACAGGTTTTTATGATCAGGCGCAAAAATTTTTTTAAAAATAAATGGATCCGCTTTGGCGAGTGGGGCAAAGATGAATCCATTCGTTTGTTTAACCGCAACCAGGCTTTCTGGAATACAGATCCTGTTCATGAAAAACTGGTCATTGAAAAAGATTGTGTTGTAAAAAAACTTAAAGGGTCTATTCTGCACAAGACTTTACAATCAATTCAGCAGTATGAAAAGAAGATGGAAAGCTATGGCAAAATGAGCGCTGAAAAATATTTGAAAGAAGGCAGGAAAGGAGCTATCTACAAGCAGTTTGCGGCTCCAGTTTTTTCTTTTATCAGCAATTACTTTATGAAACTCGGTTTTTTAGATGGAAGGGAAGGCCTCATCCTTGCCTCTATGAGTTCAACCTATACCCGTAACAAATACAAAACATTGTACAAACTTCAGCGTACACAAAATAAAGTTTGAATTCGCTTTCTTTGTTATTTTGTAACAAGAACCAACATGCATGACCAACTTTATACCCATCTTTCCTCTTAGCGTAATTGTTTTTCCAGGCGAAAATCTTAACCTCCATATTTTTGAACCACGTTACAAGCAATTGATTGCAGAATGTTTTGAACAAAAAAAACCATTTGGTATTCCGGCAGTGGTGAATAAAGAATTAAAAGAATTAGGAACCCTGGTTGAAGTAAAAGAAATAAAGAAATTGTATGAAGACGGGAAGATGGATGTTACTACCAAAGGAATAAAAGTGTTTAAGGTATTGGAACTGATCAAAGAAGTACCCGAAAAATTATACAGCGGTGCAATTGTAACTTATCCTTCAAATGAAGATGATGGTAACCGTTTGCTCATGCAGAAAGTAGTAAAAGGAATTAAAGAATTACACCGGCAGTTACAGGTAACAAAGGATTTTAAAAAACCTGAAGAAGAGCTAAATGCATTTGATGTGGCTCATCATATGGGCCTGAATACAGATGAAGAATATGAACTGCTGGGTTTATTTCGTGAAGCTCAGCGACAGGAATATTTAAAACGTCACTTAGGTAAAGTACTTCCCATGCTGGCGGAAATGGACAACCTGAAAGAAAAAGTAAAACTCAACGGCCACTTCAGGAATTTAGAAGGGTTTAGTTTTGATCTGTAACTTCGTTTTATGTCCACAACTCTTTGTTTCGATTTCGGTAATACCCGTTTAAAAGTTGCTGTATTTGAAAAAGATCAGCTCAAAGAAATTATTATCCTTGCTGATGATCAAAAGGAAACTATTGAAAACATCGTTCAGCAATATCAGCCAGAATTTTCCATTTTATCATCTGTCATCAATCATCAGCCTCATGTAGAAGAAGTATTACACCACCACAGCAACTTTCATAAATTATCGCATCTCAGCAAATTGCCTTTTACCACACCTGTTGGTAAACCAGAGACAATAGGGGCCGATCGCCTTGCATTGTGTGCAGCAGCCGTTTATTTATTTCCCAATAAAAATAATTTAGCCATTGGTATTGGCACCTGTATTACCTATAATTTCATCAACAACCAGAACCAGTTTTTAGGCGGCAGTATATCACCTGGTTTGGAAATGCGTTTTAAAAGCATGAATCAGCTCACAGCCTTACTGCCATTGGTTAAAATGGAATGGAACTTCCCTTTAATTGGCTACGATACCAAGACTAATTTGCTCAGCGGAGTTGCCTGGGGTATGGCCAAAGAAATCGACGGAATCATTGATGCTTATGCTGAAAAGTACGGGAACTTTAACGTGCAATTAACCGGGGGCGATACGCTTCATTTTGCTCCTCTGCTCAAAAACCAGATATTTGCAGACCCTCAACTAATATTTAAAGGTTTGTATGCAATCAGTGAGTATAATCGTTAAACGTGTCTTTTTGTCTTTTGTGCTGAGTTCAGCTATTGTGATCCCCGCCCTTTCTCAAGATAATTCCCCGTGGAGTCGTTATGGATTAGGCGATATTGTTCCTGCTGGTAATATTACCAACAGGGGCATGGGTTATGTATCGGCTGCATACAGCGATTTTCAAACCATCAATTTTGTAAACCCCGCTTCTTACAGCAAGTTTGGTCCGCAAAGAGCAATTCTTGATCTGGGTATTGATATTAACAGTAGGAAACTCAGCAATAATAAAGGAACTACTTACACGTCCAATAATGCATCTATCCCTTATATAGCTGGTGGTTTCCAGATAAAACCTGAAAAAGCAAAATATGATTGGGGAATTGCATTTGGTTTACGGCCTCTTACAAAAGTGAATTATAATATTCAGGGTGGCGGACGCATAAGCTCAAACGATAGTGTGCAAAGCATCTATGAAGGCAATGGCGGAACCTACCAGGCTTTTGTAGGGACAGGTTTTGGTATTAAAGATTTCAGCATTGGTTTTAACACGGGTTACCGTTTTGGTTCGGCCGACTATACAACAAAGGTTTCAATTTATAATGATACCGTTTCTGATCGTTACAGGGCCGGGCAAAAAAAGATCCGCAATAATTTTGGTGCTCCTTTAGTAGAAATAGGAATTCAGTATAAAATCAAACTGAGTGAGGATACTGCAAATAAAAAAAGAAGTTCATTGCAATTGGGAGCATATACAAGCCTGCAAAGCAAGATGCGTGTTACCCGTGATGAAATATTTGAAACATATACCATCATTGATGATGCCGGTAACGAAGGAAGAGTTGATTCAGTTTCTGATATCAAAAATATAAAAGGCACTATTATTTATCCATCTACTTATGGATTTGGTTTGATGTATGATGCGCAGGGAAAAGGCAACCTGAGATTGGGTGCTGATCTTGTACTTTCTCAATGGGGCAACTATCGTTACTATGGTAACAAAGACAGTTTGCAAAACGGATGGAAAGTTAATTTAGGTGGCCAGTATTTACCCGATGGAACAGGCAGGGCAAAAACATATTGGGGACAGGTGATCTATCGTGCAGGTTTTCATTTTGGTCTTGAACCCTATCAAATTGATGGCGACATGAAAACTTATGGAATAACATTTGGCGTTGGCTTACCCATTAAACGTTATTCATTTGCTGAAATTAACCGCAGCAATATTGTAAACGCTGCATTTGAATTTGGGCAAAGAGGAAACCGCAGCACTTCTTTATTACGTGAAAACTATGTGCGGTTTACCGTTGGCTTCTCGTTAAGTGATATCTGGTTCATTAAACGTAAATATGATTAATTGGATTGATGATAAGATCAATATAATTAAAGCAGCAGCTTGTATAGCAGGCTGCTTTTTTTTCTTTGGGTGTGAAAATGACATAGAGGTAATCCGCAAGATGCAGCAAAACCAGCTCACAGTGGATGAAGTAAAAGAAGTAACCAGTTATCTCAGTACAGGCGGCAGGTTAAAGGCCAAACTAACGGCACCGTTTATGCTCCGTTATTACGACAGTGTACCAAGAGTTGAATTCCCCAATACATTGCATGTTGATTTTTACAACGACAGTATGAAGATTGAAAGCTATCTTGATGCAAAGCATGCATTTTACTATGAGCAGCAAAGCCGTGTAATATTGACCGATAGTGTTGTGGTGATCAGGATTAATGGCGATACACTTAAAACCAATGAACTGTTTTGGGAACAGAACCTGCACAAACTGTTTACCAACAGCGATGTTGAAATTCGCCAGAAAACAAAAACCATTTACGGTAAAGGATTTGAAAGCGATGAGCAGTTAAAGAATTTCAGGATCGATTCTATTACAGGCATACTTTTGGTTGGAGCTTCAAAATTTGCTGGTAATTAAACCCGCAGAATATTTTCACTTATATAAACTAATTGAGGTATGGGTATTGAAAATGATATTCATCAATTACGGAAATTCAAAAGCGAACATCAAAAAGCGGTGGTGAATTTGATTTTTACCCATAACTGGATCACCGAAAAATTAAAGCAGTACCTCGACGCAGAAGATCTTACAGGACAGCAATTTAATATTCTGCGCATCTTACGTGGAAGCGATCAACCCTTATCAACGTTGCAGATCAGGGAACGGATGCTGGATAAAATGAGCGACACCAGCCGCATTGTAGATCGGCTTGTTCTGAAGAACCTGGCAAAAAAAACCATCAGCAAAAAGGATAAACGCCTGGTGGATGTCATCATTACAGCAAAAGGAAAAAACTTGCTGGCAAAATTGGATAAGAATCCGCAGTTGATTGACGGTATCATAGAAAACCTCAGCGAAGCAGAAGCAAAACTTCTCAATCAACTTCTCGATAAAATAAGAGGTTCTGTTTAATTTAGAATATGATTCGTTTTTTATTTTTCATCTCTTTTATAGTATCAGTCCATTTGCTGATTGCACAACCAAAGCAGGAGTTCAGAGCTGTTTGGATAGCAACGGTTGATAATATCGACTGGCCTTCTAAAAAAGGAATTGCAGTTGACTCACAAAAAGCAGAGTTCATCCGGTTACTTGATCTGCATAAACAAAATGGTATGAATGCTGTGATCATGCAGGTGCGTCCTGCAACCGATGCATTTTATCCATCGGCCTATGAACCATGGAGCGAATGGTTAAGTGGTGTGCAGGGAAAACCACCATCTCCTTATTACGATCCATTGCAATTCATGATCACTGAAACACATCAACGTGGAATGGAGTTTCATGCATGGTGCAATCCATACAGGGCCGATTTTAAATTGGGTAAAGCATCCATTGCAGCAGCACATATTACACGTTTACATGCTGATTGGTTTTTAGATTATGGCGATAAAAAATATTTTGACCCTGGAAATAAAGAAGCACAGGCTTTTGTGGTAGAAGTAATCCGGGACATGACCCAACGATATGATGTTGATGCCGTTCACTTCGATGATTATTTTTATCCTTACCGGATTGCAGGAAAAGAATTCCCTGATTCAGTTACGTATCAGCATTATGGAAAGAACATGCAGAAAGATGACTGGAGAAGAAGTAATGTTGACTCCATTATTCTTTCGTTAAGTAAAATTATTAAGCAAACAAAACCGTGGGTGAAGTTTGGCATCAGCCCTTTTGGTGTTTGGCGCAACAATGATAAAGATCCACGGGGCAGTAATACCAAAGCCGGGCAAACAAACTATGATGATCTGTATGCCGATATTTTATTGTGGCTTGAAAAAGACTGGATCGATTATGTTGCACCACAATTGTATTGGGAGTTCGGTCACAGAGCTGCTCCATATGAAGTATTGATTGACTGGTGGAGCAAACATACTTATGGCAAACATTGTTATATCGGTTTAGGAATTTACCGTGCAGGAAGTAGTGATGTATGGAAAGACAGTACATTAATTCCACGCCAGATTGAATTGTTACGCAACACTTCCAACATGCAGGGCATGATTTTTTTCAGCAGCAAAACATTCAACAGAAACCCCAATGGATGGAATGATAGTTTGCGCCTGCATTATTTTAAAGAACCTGCTATTGTTCCTGAAATGAATTGGATCCCAAAGAAAGGCAAATAAAAAAGCTGCTTCAATACGAAGCAGCTTTTTGTTATCAGATAATTTTTATAGTGGATCGCAATGATTGGCATTGATCCAATTGCCGATACTACCCGCAGCAGCTCCGGCTGCAGCATTAGTATTAGCAGAGGTTTTTGGCTGTACTTTCAATGTGCCTCCTGCACCCGTAGCGGACAATTTAGGTTTTGTGCTCAACCAGTTTTCAACAATTGTTACATATGGCCAAACAGTAGCGGTTGGAAACACATCATCATCACTCAACAAAATAGCAGCTACCTGGCAAAAGCCTTTCTTCGCATCAGAAATTCCACCTGCATTCGATGTGTTCCAGATAGCTCTTCCTTCTGCCTCAGTATAAAATTTGCCGCCAATGGTGATTACACCTGCATCAGCACCATTTACATCAGGCCATACTACACCGGGTTTTGAAAACCAATAACCCTGGCTTAAACTGCATCCTTCCAGAGGTCCTTCTTCTTTACATCCAAAGCCGGGAAAACAAATTTGACCGCATCCTGTATTGCCTCCGCCTTTATAAAAAGCAACCACATTAGGATTCACCTGAACATTTTCATCAATTGTTAAACGATAATAAGATTTGGCTGCACCAGTAGTTCCGAAATTAAACTTCACAACATTTCCAGTAGCTATATTACAGGTATTTAAAATAGAAGGATCCTGCTCGTAGGTAGGTGTAAAAGGAGTCCACGTTGTTCCATCAGGACTGGTTGCCCCGGAAAGCACATCTGCAAATAAAACACACTGACCTAAAGTAATAACCCAATGGCTGAGGTTTTGAATAGTACCATTACTGCCATTACCGGGGTTGGGGTTTTGAACACTCCATGTCCATGTCCATGTACCATTGCCATTGTTCGTAACGTTTTCCAATACAATTGTATAAGGACCTGCACAGCTGGGATCAGAAACAACTCTTGCTCCGATGGTTGTATTCGTGCTGAGTGAAAGATTTTGATCTTCGAGTCCTGTTGCAACAACTTCTTTGCTTTTCTCACAACTATAGAAAAGAATGGTGAATAGGAAGATGATTCCTAAAACCGAAAATACCTTCTTCATGTTTACGTGTTTTTGAGTGATAAAAAATACTGCAGGTAAATGGGGTATTTCGGGGGAAAAGGATTTAAGCAGGTTATAAAAGTAATGTTTATTAAAAGAAATTACCAACGATTATTTGCAATTTTTTGATGAACCTTTGACACTTCAATAGATTGTTTGATTTAACGAAAGCCATATGAATAGCCCAAGTGAAATTAAGTTTTTAGAAGGCCCGCAAAGCAGGTGGAGAGAGTTCATTTTTGCCTGGAAAGTGTTGATTGAGTTTATCAGGGGCTACAGAGGATTATCTTCTATTGGGCCCTGTGTTACCATCTTTGGTTCAGCAAGGTATCATGAAGGGCATGAGTTTTATGAACTGACTCAAAAAGTTGGAGCCGAAGTAGCCAAAATGGGGTTTACTGTTATGACAGGTGGAGGCCCGGGTTTAATGGAAGCTGCCAACCGTGGTGCAAAAGATGTTGGAGGAAGGAGTGTTGGTTGCAATATTGTATTGCCTTTTGAACAAAAGCATAACCCTTACCTCGATAAATGGGTCAACATCCGTTACTTCTTTGTTCGCAAAACATTGCTCATCAAATATTCTTATGCATTTATCTGTATGCCCGGTGGATTTGGAACACTCGATGGGTTGTTTGAGGCTATTACATTGATTCAAACAAAAAAGATCAAAGACTTTCCCGTGATTGTGTTTGGTAAAGCATTTCATAAAGAAATGGTTGAACATATTGCACTCATGAAACAAAGAGGAACCATTTCACCTGAGGATGATCAACTGCTGCTGGTAACAGATTCAATAGAAGAAGCCATGCAAATGTTAACAGAGGAAAGTATTAAACGGTTTGATCTGCGTTTTGAACAACCAAAACGATTTCGATGGTTGTTTAAACGTCGAGTGAAAATATAAAAACAATATAGAAAAATATTGACACAACTATTTAATATGTAATCTGCTTTTCAGCAACTCATCAATTACAGGCTTATACATTTCAAAATCTTCATCATTAAACGGTTGCTCATATATAAATGCATTTGCAGTTTGTATGGCCGTTTGAAGATTAAATGCATTTTGTTTTAAGTAAGGAAAATATTGTTGCTCCTGCATATATGCAGCCAGATATTCCTGTTCAGGTTGCCCGGGAGTTGGAATCAGCATTGCTTTTTTGTTGAGCCGGGTAAGATCCATCAATGTTGTATAACCGCTTCTGCAAATAATTAATGGAGCAGCCGCCATTGCTTCCTGCAATGCCAGTGCCGGTAAATGATCATGCACAATAATGTGTTCAAAAGAAGTAAGTTGTTCTTGTTGCTGTTGAGGTAATCCTCTTACAAATAAAACTTTGCCATTGAAAGATTGCAGTTGATGATA
>JANMOR010000242.1:0-1500 GCA_031369435.1 Chitinophagaceae bacterium | reverse complement strand
ATGCAAGTTGTTAAACGCAACCCTGCTGTTTCAATGCTTGTTGTAAATCTCGAAGCAAATTATTTCAAGAAAGCAGTTGATCTTACAACTTTTACATGTGAAGATGGACAGGCATTGGAAGCATTGGTTGATGAAGTTATTGCAACAGGAGAAGCAAGATCAATTAGGGCAAAATCTGTCGGGAAAAATAAAGCTGGTGAGATTGTTGCAGTGTTTTATATCACATGGTCGTTTAAAGCAAAGAGTAGTTAAATTATTTAATCATATTGGATTTGGATATTTGAATATTGTGAAATGCATTTTATTTTCAAATCTCCAAATCATCAAACCTCCAAATTGAATTTATGAAGTTATCATTTCACGGTGCTGCCCGTTGTGTTACAGGAAGCAAGCATATTATTACTTTGGCGAATGGAAAGAAATTATTACTTGATTGTGGTATGTTCCAGGGAATGGGAAGAGATACCGATGCATTAAATCGTAACTGGGGATTTGATCCTGCTGAAATTAATTATATGGTGCTGAGCCATGCCCATATTGATCATTGTGGTTTAATTCCGAAGCTTTGTAAAGAAGGATATAGCGGCAAAATATATTGTACCCCCGCAACACAAAGCCTTACAACGGTGTTGCTTGAAGACAGTGCTGAAATACAGGAAGATGATGTGAAGTATGAAAACAAACGCCGGGCTGCTCAGGGCATGCCTTACCTGCAGCCATTATATACAATTGAAGATGCAAAAATTTCACTCGACAGGTTTGTAAAAGTTGAATATGGAAACTGGTTTAAAATTGATGAAGGAATTGAAGTATTGTTTACAGATGCAGGGCATATCATTGGCAGTGCCTGTGTGCATTTAAAAATTACAGAAAATGCAAAAACAAAACGAATTACTTTTTCGGGTGATATTGGCCGTTACCGTGATGTGATTTTAAAATCTCCGCAGGAATTTCCACAGGCCGATGTAATTATCATGGAATCGACTTATGGAAACAGCTTACATGATAATACACAATCAACTCCTGATCAGTTATTAAAATGGATTGAAAAAGCTTGTCTTCAAAAAAAAGGCAAATTGATTATTCCTGCATTCAGTGTAGGACGTACGCAGGAAATTTTATACGATCTCAATCAACTGGAAGTTGAAAATCGTCTTCCGCCAATTGAATATTTTGTTGACAGTCCGCTAAGTGTAGAGGCTACACAAATTGTAAAAAGCTATCCTCAATATTTCAACAAACGTATTCAGAAAATAATGCAAAATGATACTGATCCTTTTGATTTCAAAGGATTGAAATACATCAAAACTGTAGCGGAATCGAAACTGCTCAATTTCCGTATGGGTCCTTATATGATCATTAGTGCAAGCGGCATGGCCGATGCAGGAAGAGTGAAACATCATATTAATAATACAATTGAAAACAGCCGCAACACCATTTTATTAACCGGTTATTGTGAACCACGTTCTTTAGGAGGTCAATTACTGGCAGGTAAAAAAG
>JANMOR010000690.1:0-2446 GCA_031369435.1 Chitinophagaceae bacterium | reverse complement strand
GTATTAAAACCCCGTGCAAATAAAGTAATTGACATCTGCGGGTTAATTGTAACTACCAGTGTAGCAATGGCCGTTGTTGTGCCAGACCATCGTATCTGGTACGTATCAGTTGTAGCTGTTCTGGGCAGTTCAAGAAACGGAGTTACTTTTCTTGGCGCAATACCCGTAAAAATAACTGTACCCAATACAGTTGAATAAACATCAATGGCAGGAGTTGCAACGGGTGGGTTTGGAATAAGGTTTGCAAAACGAACACGATAAAGTCCGGGACCACCAGGTACCCTTACTTCATCTTCGGTAGTAAGAATTGTTTTTGATCCGTTAATAGAATCGCAGAAAAAGAAGCTGTAATATTTGTTCAACTGCATAACCGGTTTAAATGCAAACAAAAAAGAATCTTTTACAGCAGCCGGTGGTGTGCCTAATGCCAGGCGAACATACATATCACTTTGTGTATTTTCTCTTGAAACAGTTGCATAGCCATTTGATGCAGGGAATGATCCTCCTAAACCAATTGGTGTACCTGAGAACTGTACACCATTATAAGTTAACTGTACAGATGCACTTGTTTGACCTGATAATACAGGAGTGGCATATGGGTAGGCATTGATAAATTTTACAAATGTTGTAATATTAGAATCTACCGCTGAAAATTTTGCATTATAATTGGCCGTTTTTTCACATGCAAGAAGCAGGAATATGCCTGAAAATATGATGATATTTTTTTTCATACTTGTTTGTTTTTTATCTGACTATTATGGTTCTGAAAACCAGGTACGTACTGTATTCCAGTCTGTTTTATCGGCACCAAAACTTCTCAGTTCATTAATATTATAGAGATACTCTGAATTAAATCTATAACGAACTCTGTAAACTAGTTTGTCAAGATTATCAGGCCATAACGCAACAGTAGTACCGGGCGGAATAAAGTCCCTGTAAACCTGGGCGCCATTTTCATTATCAACATAATGATACCTTCGCATATCAACCCAAGTTTCTATTGCTCCGTGTACAAATAATGCAATGTATTTCTGCAACATGATATGTGATAATGTAAGATTTGCAGAAGTAGGAACAACAGCAGGGTCGGCCAGGAATGCATCTCTCACTGCAGAAGTGAGTAGATTGGCAGATGGTACATTGGTTGAATAATCATTCTGCAGCATGTCAAAATTTAATTCAATTGCTTTTTTGTAAGCAATCAATGCAGTTGCTTTATCATTTTTTTTGTAGGCTGCTTCAGCTTTCATAAACAGAACTTCACTGGCAGTAATAACAGGAGTAGGGCTGCCATTTCGAAATACATAACGGGATCTTAAATCATTTGAAGGCGCAAGCAAAGAATCATGACGCTGCCCATGCAAACCCTCAGGTCGGTCATTTACATCTGTAAATGAAGCAGACCCTGCATTTAATGGAATACCATTGAATTTTCCATTTATAGATGTACGAACTAGGTACCATCTTCTTGGGTCAACAACATTTGGGAAAGCGGAGTTAGCACCTTTTAAAAGATTTACTATATAAGCGCCTTGTCTAAGAGCCATTGATGATGTAAGAGTTCCACTTAAATTACCCCTGAACGGTCCGAGGAAATTAGAATTACCAGATACACCGGGTGTGGCTGTGTATTTAACTACTGCGTTATCCGCATTTGTTAGAATAGCTTTATCGCAATAATAAATAACAGAATCCGGTTTATAAATGGATTTATTTGTAAGATGATGATAGGAGCGTGCAAGAATAGCATAAACAAACTTCTTCCATTTATTTACATCTCCGTTATACATAAATGCATCACCCAATGCAAGGTTTGTCTGGCTTACACCATCACCTGTTTTATTGAGGTTTTCAAGTGACTGGAAACAAAGTTGACGTACATAAGCATACACATCTTCTTCACTATCGAATTTAAACGTAAGCTGATCTGTTCTGAAAGCCTCTTTTAGAATTACTCTTCCATGATAGTCGGTAAGTTGTAACCAACTCCATGCAAAAATGGCCTGGCCAACACCAACATAATCCCATTTCTTTTCTTCAGTAGCCCATTCGATCATGCGGTTACAGTTCTGGCCTATATCATAATAATGTGTACGCCAAATGGAACCCCCGTTGTCTGTATTATCAACGGCGCCACCCATACGTTCAAAAGTGGTACCTGAAATGCGGGCAGTTTGTACAGTATGCATTGCAAAATTCTGAATATAAAGGCCAATAAACCGTGCATCATTTAATGGCCCGTGACCTGCACTGTTTCCTGTCATGCTTGAAACGATGCCCGGCAATAATTGTTCAACAGGAACTTTTACAGGAGAGTTGGGATTAAGATATGCTTCTTCCAGTTTTTTCTTACATGATGTAACCATGGACAAAAAGAAAACCGAGAACACAATTTGAAGTATTGATTTCATCTGATAATTTTTTTAGACTTTAAAAAGAAGTTCTG
>JANMOR010000688.1:0-1803 GCA_031369435.1 Chitinophagaceae bacterium | reverse complement strand
ACCTAAAAGTAGTTTTGTTTTGGTTTACAAAAAATCAGCAAAGAACCAACTTGCTTTTGGTCAGATCTTACCAGCTCATAACTCAGTATAAAATCATTGGTTTCAGTCAATCGGTCAGCAACAGTAGTAATTCATTATTTTAAGAAGGCGCAAAAGTATTTGTTCAATATTTTCATACAATCAACAACATGTTACCTTACCATTAATAAATCTTCGAGTCCCTTATAATAACTAAGAACTTTATTTGTTTCTTTCAGAAATTAAAACTTTAAAGACGAAGGCAGGTATTTGGCAACAAGATCTTCGTAGTATGGTTTTAATTTATTCCAGTCAGGTGGTTGCGGGTTTTTTGAATACAGGTCATAAGGGTTGAACAACTTTACCCATTTCAGCATATCCCTGTCATGATCATCGAGTAGGTAATCATATTGCCCCTCACGGTGCCATGCATAAAATGAGTGGTAACGAAGCATGTACAAACCGCCTTCTGGTATTCGGTCTTTCAACATTTGATAAACATATTCATCGTGCCCCCAGCTAATATCTACATGACTCAACCCACAGCCTTTTTTATATACTCCATATTGGGTTTGATAGTCTGGATTTGAATAATCAGGATTATGTTTAAAAAATTCGGGGTACACAATTTTATCTGAGTAGGCACAACCCACGGGGAATGTATCTCCTACTACCGCCCATTGTGGTTCGCCAAACAAACAAAGCACTTTCCCCATATCATGCATAAGCCCTACCAGCACCATCCAGTCGGGGTGACCATCTCTTCGAATAGCTTCAGAGGTTTGCAGTAAATGCTGGAACTGGTCAAGATCAGTATCAGGATCTGAATCATCCACCAATTGATTTAAAAATTGAAACGCATCCCAAACCGGCATTTCTTTTTTATCAAACTTTAAAAAGTTGTTGCGTTTTGCCTGTACAAAATCATAGGTTTGATGAGTATGGTTTAAACGGTAAAATTCTTTTACCGTGTCCCTTGCAGGTTCATCATAATTGCGGTATTCCTCTGTTTTTTTTGCAGATGCAATGCTGTTTGGATCGGGATAACGTTCTAAAACATCATCTTCCCAAACATCAAGGCTGGTCAAAGGATTTATTTCCTTTGCCGTAAAATTTTCTTGTGCTGAAGACATGGCAAGTAGCTGTTAATGATAGAATCAATCGTGACCCTAAATTGAAGTTTTTTTGACATACTATTTGCATAATGGCTTAGCTTTATTTACGAAACCGTTTTCGTAAATAAAGTTTCTTATCCGAAATCAACCTGTATTATGATAAGGATTAAAGAATTAACTTCTCCAATTTCTATTGAGGAAATTAAACTGGGTTAAGTGAAATATTTTATTTATAATCAATAAACAGTTGGCATCATCTATAAATTAACTGTACTGTGAAATTGAATAAGCCTCTTTTTTTTGTTGTTGCTCTTTTCAACCTATACTCTTCGCATGCACAACAACTGACCATCGGCTCTTATAATATCAGGTATGACAATCCAAAAGATACAGGCAATTTGTGGGTAAACAGGGCGCCTGTGATTGCTTCATTAATCCGTTTTCACGACTTTGATATTTTTGGTACACAGGAAGGATTTAAAAATCAATTAAACGATTTAACTACTGCTCTGCCTCAATACAGTTATTATGGCGCAGGCAGAGATGATGGAAAGGACAAGGGTGAACATTCAGCAATTTTTTATAAAAAAGATGAATTTACGTTGCTCAACAAAGGTGATTTCTGGTTATCTCAAACACCTGATAAACCTGGCCTTGGATGGGATGCCAC
>JANMOR010000660.1:0-3284 GCA_031369435.1 Chitinophagaceae bacterium | reverse complement strand
ATCTAACCATTTAGTGAGCCGTTTCCAATCGCTTCGGTAATTGATATCAGCACCAATCATGGTATTGCGGATGGGATCATCACCATAATTCATTTTGGTAAAGAAAGGACGTTCGCCCAAACGCATCACCGCTGCACCAATGCTTAATTGTTTTGTTTGACGTTCAATTGCACGGTAATCCAAACGCAAAGCCATGAAGTTGCGGTTCTGCATACCAAATGTTGCATTGTTTTCAAACCCAACATTAATAGGTACACCTGAATTAACAATTGCCTGATTAATGATCTTCACTGTTCCTAAATTATAATCAACAGTGTAATCAACATTCTCTCTTAAAATTTGTCCGCCTGCAGTAACCGATACTGAACCTTGTGGTACGTTAAAAGCGCCTAAAGGAATATCACCACTGCCACCTGCACTTCGGCTTGCACCTTTAAATACAAAACGATTTAATTGTGGCGATTGCTGTGCAACCCATTTAATAGAATCGTACAAGGGATAGAACAAATATTTTTGACGTAAGGCAATTGAATCGGTTCCACGGAAAATATAATTGAGGTCTTTACCAAATGGCTCCAATAATGGAAAAATGACACGGCTTAATTGTGAGTTGACGGTAAAGCCTTCTATATAATCAAACACACCATCGGGTTGCGGATCGTTTTGATTATTCAACCGATCGAGATTCACCAATTCAATCAATGGTCTTCCTTTTTCTTCGCCTTCAGGAATATATCTTTTTTCACCACCGCCGGGTTCCTGGTAAAGAATATTGAGTTTAAAATCTTTTCGTTCCAGTTGACCAAAGCCAACAGAGTACACATTCTTCATCATCAGATCCCAGATGGGTAACAACGGACGTTGTGAAGTTGCCTTGAGCATTTTCAGGAACAACACTTTTTGTGTACCACTGTTATTAGCAGTAGTATCCGGTGTTACATCATTAGAGAATTCACCCACCGTATAAATTTTTCCATTTACACTGTATTGAAAAGCTACACCCAACACTTCATCGGGTTGCAACACTGTATTCAAAGAAATAAAACCAATCTGTGCATTGAAATAATATTCCTCAGGCCTTAACTTTCTTGCAAAGGTTCGTTCAAAATCCTGTACGGCTGTTAATCCATAACCTGTTAAACGGTTTGTGACCAATGATGCATCTCTTGTAGCAGGATCGCTGATCATTCTTTGATAGAGATCATTGGCGCCGTTGAATGGATAATCAGAACTTGTAAGTGAATTGATATTGGTATTGAAAGGTTGATACTCTCCCAAATCCATCAACGCAACCACATTCCTGTTTTCTGTTGTTGAACCTGTTCTGTTGGTCACCCAAACTTCCATACGAAGAATCTGCACCGGAGTTGTAACAGCCGGAATATTCTTCATGTTCTTATTAAAATTATTACGGAAGTATTGTGCCATCAAAAAGTGACGGTTCTCTTCATATTCATCGGCCTTTACAATAAACTGCTGCAATCCTGTACCACCCGATAATTGCACCTGCTGCCTGTTAGAATTTTGGTTCGCTAAAACAGTGGTAACATATAATTTTCCAAACTGTAATTCAGTTTTCAAACCAAACAAAGCAGAAGCACCCGGCATTAATGAACCTTTTGCAGGAAATGAAATGTTACCAGCTTCAATGCGCTTGATGATGGCATCGGTATTCCCGGTGTAATCAAGTTTCAGTTGATTTTCGAACTGGAAGTTGGCGAGTGTATTATATGTTACAGGAAAATTTAGTTTATCACCGATCTTGGCATTCAAACCAAAATTGGCGTTCATATCAAAATCAAAACCGCCATTTTTCCGTGCACGTTCAGGAAGTGTTGGGTTTTTGATATTCTGACCGAGATAGCCTGCAGTTAAGGTTACATCTCCTTGCGGACGGATCTCAACTTTTGGAATACCTGTGGTGCTGAATAAACGATTGAAAAAGCTGGGTCTTACCTGCAGCTTGGGGTCTAATATTTTTCTGTTAAGATTTAATGTTGTATTCAACCTGCGTTGAAAATAATCCCGTTCGTCCTGGCGGGTTTTATAAGCCACCATTTCATCAAAGGTTAAATAGGTTGGTTTGCGGTACCAGCTCCTGCCGATTTTTTCATAGATATAATACCGTTTGGTTGCAGGGTCGTAGGCGATGGAATCGGTGATATTGGATGGCCGTTGCAGATCGAACGTATTGCGGTTGGGATAATTGAATGCATCTCCCCTTCTGTCGGTTAAAGGAAAACGTAAATCCGTTCTTTTTGGTGGAACAGTATCTTGTTGAAAGGGATTGAATGCGGGAACGCCGGCATTACTTACCATGGAATGGCATGTAAGCAATATGGTTAACAGGGCAGTGATACCAAGTATGGTGCGTTGCATCCGGGTCAAAATCTCTAAGCGAATTGTTTTGTTATTGGTTTACAAACATTTTAATGCAGCTTTTATCAGCTCCTGCACTTCGCCAAACTCCGTATTCGTTTGACGTGCTTTCCTGATGGCCGATTCGGCTGCATTTCTTGCAATACCTAAAGCAGTCATTGCTGTTAACGCATCCTGCTCTAAACTATTGTGATTCAGTGTAGAAATATTCCCATCGGTGGTGGTAGATTTTGAAATTTTATCCCGGAGTTCCAGCACTAAACGCTGGGCCGTTTTTTTTCCTATTCCTTTGACACTTTCCAGCAGGTTTTCGTTGCCTGAAAGGATGGCTCTTACCACCTCGTCGGGCTGCAGTGAAGAAAGCATCATCCGGGCGGTTGAAGCACCTACCCCGCTTACACTGAGCAATTGCAGGAAAACTTCTTTTTCGGCCTTATCAAAAAAGCCAAAAAGAATATGGGCATCTTCCCGTATCAATAAATGAGTAAAGAGAATTCCTTCCTGTAAATGCTGAATTTTACTGTAGGTGTTGAGACTTACCTGCACTTCATATCCAACGCCATGCACATCAACATGAACAACAGTTGGAGTTTTGAGTGTAAAGGTTCCTTTTAGGTACGCAAACATGAGGCGAAAATAAACTTTTTTTCAAGCAAGCAATGAATATAGCCGATAGTCTGTAGTCATTAGTGGTTAGTAGGGCGTGTTGCTTTGTGGCTAACTACTATATGCTATTGGCTATTGGCTTTCGGCTAAAGACTATCCACTTTCGACTACCGGCTAACAACTATCGGCCCTTTTAAGCCTGTGCAGTTGGTCCGCCAAAATTGAGAGGTATTTGAATTTCTTCCAGGTCACGGATAGATCCATTCGCCTGTTCAAAGCGTTGAATATTTTCTGTGAGC
>JANMOR010000657.1:0-3320 GCA_031369435.1 Chitinophagaceae bacterium | reverse complement strand
GATTGCGCCATAGAATCGGTTTCAGATCTTCATGTAAGGTGTCAGCACCATTATCAATTACTGCAACAATGACCGTTGTACTTTTTTTGTTTTTCACAAATTCAAATGCCTGCTGCAGGCTGATGCCATAAAAACCATCGGTGGTTTTATCTTTCAGGTGCCATCCTTTCAATTCATCTTTAGTTGCTGTTTGTGCGAGGGTAGTAGTGATGGCCAGGATAAAAAATCCTAAGCCCGTCAACAATTTTTTTAAATGCATTCTTTCTTTATTTTTTTAACAATCGGTAAAATTCATATTTATACTGCAAACAATCATACCGTCTAACCACAATTTCAGAAGTTTACACTTTTTATTAACGATTCGCCTAAATATCGAATTTGATTCCCTGTGCCAATGGTAAGGTAGACGAGTAATTAATGGTATTGGTTTGCCGGCGCATATAATTTTTCCATGCATCGCTGCCGCTTTCCCTGCCGCCACCGGTTTCTTTTTCACCACCAAATGCTCCGCCAATTTCAGCGCCGCTTGTTCCAATATTTACATTGGCAATACCACAATCGCTTCCTGCAACAGATAAGAACCGTTCTGCTTCACGAAGATTTAATGTCATAATAGAGGAAGATAATCCCTGTGGCACTTCGTTTTGAATAGAAATGGCTTCTTCAATCGTTGAATACTTCAACAAATACAAAACAGGTGCAAAGGTTTCATGTTGCACAATTTTATATCCTGGTTTTGCTTCAGCAATACAGGGTTTTACATAGCAGCCACTTTCATAACCTTCACCACTTAATACAGCACCTTCTACTACAAATTTTCCGCCTTCTGCTTTACATTGTTCAATAGACTTCACATAAGCAGCAACAGCATCTGTATCAATCAATGGTCCTACATGAATGCTTTCATTCAACGGATCGCCAATGTTTAATTGTTGATATGCTGCAACCAATTTTTCTTTCACTGTATCATAAATACTTTCATGAATGATGAGTCTTCTTGTGCTGGTGCAACGTTGCCCCGCTGTACCAACTGCTCCAAACACTGCGCCAAGAATAGCAATATTCAAATCAGCATGTTCGCTGATGATAATGGCATTGTTTCCACCCAATTCGAGTAAACTTCTTCCCAAACGTTCACCCACAGCCGCACCAACTGCTTTACCCATTCTTGTACTTCCTGTTGCAGAAATCAATGGTATTCTTATATCAGTACTTAACCATTCACCAATTTCTTTGCCACCTTGTATTAAACAACTTACGCCTTCGGGTACATTATTTTTTGCAAATACTTCTGCAGCAATCAACTGGCAGGCAATGCCACATAAAGGAACTTTTTCTGATGGCTTCCAGATACATACATCGCCACAAACCCATGCCAGCATACTGTTCCAGCTCCAAACAGCAACGGGAAAATTAAATGCAGAAATGATTCCAACAAGTCCCATTGGATGCCACTGTTCATACATGCGATGCAAAGGACGTTCGCTGTGCATGGTTAAACCATGTAATTGTCTTGATAAACCAACAGCAAAATCGCAGATGTCAATCATCTCCTGTACTTCACCATAACCTTCCTGCAGGCTTTTGCCCATTTCGTAAGAAACCAGTTTACCGAGAGGTTCTTTTTTTGCACGAAGAGCTTCACCTATCTGCCTTACAACTTCACCACGTTTTGGTGCAGGGCAGTTACGCCATTCTTTAAATGCTTCCTGGGCTTTTTGAATGACTGCTTCATAAGATTCTTTATCAGCAGCGGTAACAGCAGCGATTATTTTACCATCAACTGGTGAATGAGATGTAATTGTTTCTCCGGTAGATGATAACCAGTTTGTTCCTGTTGAAACTCCCTTGTTGTTTTCTTTAATTCCTAACTGCTTTAAAATATCCTGCATACAATCGTTTTATGAGCTTACAAATATCCCGAAAAACTTCCGGATTAGGTATGCCATAGTTTTAGAGATAGTTGTATTTTATCAGTGAGCAAATGTATGGTATACCTGATTTTAAAAGGAAACCTTTACACCACCCATTATCCAACGGTTGGGCATACTGCTTCCCAATATATCACTGTAACGGCGGTTGAATACATTGTCGGCCTGCACAAACAAGCCAAGTTTATCTTTCAGCAGGTAGAGGTCAACACGGGTGTTCAATAAAAAATAATCTTTTGTAATTGGAACAAATGCTGCATTAGCAGTTTGCGGTCGCCTGTTTTTATACAAACCATTGATGCCGAAACCAATTTTTTTATAGCGATAGATCACATTAAAGTTGATGAGTTCCTTTGCATGATTTGATATGTAAAGGGAAGGGATGGTATCACTGCTGCGGCTACGCATCCATACAAAACCTATTCCAGCAGCAATACTATGATTGGTGCTGAACTGTTCCTGGTATTGTATATCTGTTTCAATACCCGTCGTGTTTACTTTATTAATATTTTTCGCCAAACTATAAATACCACCTGTTACAAGATTACTTTGGCGTGGCATATCTGAATAGGGAGTTGTAACATAGTCGATCAGGTTTTCCTGGAAACGTTCGAACCATGTAGTAGAAAGTTTGATTGTTGTGCCGATAAAATAATCTGCACCTAACTCATAACTGAATGATGTTTCAGATACCAGGTCAGGATTGCCAATACGCTGACCCGAAGGAACCGGGCTGCGTTGATAATTATTGAAACGTTCAGTAAAATCAGCATCCCTTGTTGTACGCCCAATACTTCCCCTGAATAAGAAGTATTCGTATCGATAAGAAGCATTCAACTGTGGTACGAGTTCCCAACCTGAACGTTCATTCCAATCAACACGTAAAGCAGGGTTTAACTGTAAGGCTTTACCAAGCTTTTGATTCAATAGAACGAAAGCACCTGCGTTTGATACTTCATGATTACCTCTGTCGTTCGAAACAATTTTACGACTGATGAATTGTACACCGGAAGTGATGTTTGAATTTTCATTGATGTTATAATCATACACAGCAAGCGATTGGAATAAGGAAGAATTGTTCACATTGGCACTAACGGCTTTACGAAAACGATATACATCATTAGCCTGTTTGTAACCTGCATCAAAAGAGAAACGGTGTTTCTTCTTTTCATGCATCAGTTTTATATGATGCCAGCGGCTTACTACAGCTTCTGTTGCAGTATCAGACAGAAACGTTGTATAAAAATTCTGTGCAGAAAAATAACGGTCATCATATCCAAAACGGTATGCAATGCTGGTGCTTTCAGATAATTTTTGTTTGACTGATGCAGAAATAGTTGTCAAATTAAAAAAACCTTTCGTTCCTCTTAATTGCTGACCTTTTGCATT
>JANMOR010000649.1:0-2019 GCA_031369435.1 Chitinophagaceae bacterium | reverse complement strand
AATCATCCTGCATTAGTGGTTGAAACGATGTGCAAGATTATTGAAGAGGTGGAAACCAGTTCTTACTACCGTTATGATCGTGAAGAAGATCTGAAACCACAACCCCACTCTCCTTCCTTCCTTAGTGATGCCATTTGTTACAATGCCTGCGAAATTGCAAAAGACATTAAAGCAACTGCTTTGATAGGTATGACACAAAGCGGATACACAGGTTTTATACTCAGCAGCTTCCGGCCAAAAGCACCATTATATATTTTCACCAAAGAACGCACACTGGTGAACCAGTTGAGTTTGAGCTGGGGTGTTCGTGCATTTTATTATTCTGAAGAGATCAGTGTAGATGGTATAATCAAAGACCAGATCAATATTTTAAAAGAACGTGGTTTTGTAAAAACAGGAGATATTGTGGTAAACACGGGAAGTACACCTGTGCATCTCCATTTACCAACAAACCTGATCAAATTGACAACCGTAGAATAATCATTTGTTGAAATAAAATTGATAACGCCCCTTAACCGGGGCGTTTTTGTTTGCTGATTTTGTATTTTAATTGCTCATGCAGGAAATTAAATTCATATCATTAAGTGAAACGGCTGTATTACTTTCATTCGGCCATACAATCAATCATGCTGATCATGAAAAAATGATGCAGGTAAAAAAAAATATAGAAGCATCTCCTTTCAAAGGTTTTATAGAATCGGTTCCTGCTTATAACTCTCTTGCTGTTTATTACAATCCACTTACAGTGGAAAAGAAAAATGAAACAATTGCAGCTTCTGTTATTGAACAGGTAAAAATAATTCTGCAAAGAGAACAGCCTTCAGTCAATGAATCAACTTCAACAACAATCATCAGCATTCCGGTTTGTTATGATGAAGAATATGGCGTTGATCTCAAGGAACTTTCTGCACAATTAAAACTTTCCCCTGAAGAAATTATTCAATTGCATACTGGTCAATCATACAAAGTATTCATGATTGGTTTTACACCCGGCTTTCCTTACATGGGAACAGTGGATGAAAAACTATTTACAAAAAGAAAAGCACAGCCGAGAGTTCAGGTGCCTAAAGGCTCTGTTGCTATTGCAGGCAATCAAACAGGAATTTATCCATTAGCAACACCCGGTGGCTGGAATATTATTGGACGATCAGCATTAAACGTTTTTGATCAACAAAAAGAAAATCCTTTCGTGCTGAAAGCTGGTGATCAGGTTCAATTTACATCAATAACAAAAAAAGAATTTGAAACCCTGTCGGCGGTTGGAAACCCCGACAGCGGTTTTAAGCATTAAATTATTAACAGCCGACGGGGCAGAAAGCCGCCGTCGGGGTTACAAAAAATGACTGGATCAGTTATTCATATTGAACAGGCAGGCTTTTTAACTACACTACAGGATGCAGGCAGGCAGGGCTTTCTGCAGTTTGGTGTAAGTAAAGGAGGAGCAATGGATCAGCAGTCTGCCGCACTGGCAAATATTTTAATTGGCAATGATGAAAATGAAGTTGTGCTGGAGATCACACAATCGCCGCATCGTTTTCATTTTTTAAAAGATACAGTTGTTGCATTTACAGGAGGTGGTTTACAACCTCAATTGCAAGGCAAATCAATTCCATTATATCAACCCACTTTTATTCCGGCAAATGCAGTAGTTGAAATGAAACAGCAGTTACCCGGTTTTCGTTTGTACATGGCTGTTACGGGTGGATATAAAAGCGATTCATTTCTAAACAGTCATTCCACTTACCTGCTTGTAAAAGCTGGAGGGCATCATGGCCGGTCATTAAAAAAAGAAGATCTGTTGTTGATTAAACAACCCTTGAATCAGTTACAGAAAAATTTATTTGTTGTGCTGCAAACAGGTGCAACTGTTGAATTGAATTACACAATACCATCATTCAATACAAATACAATCAGGGTGATCAAAGGAGTTGAATGGAATACAATGGATACTGTTTCTCAATCTGCATTTTCTGAAGCTGATTTTGCAATAAGTCCGCAAAGCAACCGGATGGGCTATCG
>JANMOR010000622.1:0-1995 GCA_031369435.1 Chitinophagaceae bacterium | reverse complement strand
GCTGAACTGGTGAATGATGTTTTTTACAGCACATTAAAAAAACTGTCAAAGGAAAAAGGTTGCAGCTTCAGTGCTGAATCTATTGCACCTACCATGATGAGCGATGGTTTACTGCATTATAAAAATGTAGATTTACCAATGGGTGAATTTTGGCTGAACAGTCCAACACATGATAAACCCAATGATATGCTCGATGCCATCAGTGCTGCACATATTTATGGAAAGAATATTATACAGGCCGAAGCATTCACTTCTGTGCGGATGAATTGGGGAGAGCATCCCGGTAACTTAAAAATTGTGGGCGACAGGAATTTTTCATTAGGCATAAATAAAATGGTGCTGCATGTATTTACACATAATCCCTGGATCAATAAAAAACCAGGGATGACATTGGATGGCGTGGGATTGTATTATCAACGGGATCAAACATGGTTTAAACAAAGCAAAGCATGGATCGATTATTTAACGAGATGTCAGTCTTTGTTGCAAATGGGAAAACCGGTTGTTGATATTGCTGTGTTTACTGGTGAAGAAGTTCCAAGACGTTCCTTATTGCCTGATCGTTTAGTAAATACATTACCCGGCATTTTTGGAAAAGAAAAAGTGGATGCCGAGAAAAAAAGATTGGAAAATAAAGGTCAGCCATTGCGGCAAATACCGGATGGTGTATCACATTCAGCAAATATGTCTGACCCTGAAGATTGGATTGATCCATTGAACGGATATAAATATGACTCGTTTAATCCTGATGCATTGATGATGATGCATGTGAAGAATGGAAGGGTTGTATTGCCCGGAGGTGCCAGTTATGCGGTGTTGGTGATTCCCGATCAGCATGCACTGAACCCGAATATTTTCATGAGTGCTGAAGTACAGAAAAAATTAAAACAGTTAGCTGATGCCGGCGCAAAAATTATTGTTGGAAAAGAATTGATGAAGTTTTTTGCAAATGAAAAAAACATTTCTCCTGCACCATACTTTGAAAGTTCGTTTGAGAAACTGGGGGTGAAGAAGGATGTTGAAGTGATCACTGGAAAGAATACCATTGCATGGACGCATCGTAAAACAAATGAAGGGAATATTTATTTACTTTCAAATCAGTTTGGAAGTGAACAAAAAATAAAAATATCTTTCCGTGAAGGCATGAGTTATTGCCTGCTGTTTGATCCTGTCTCAGGAAAACAAGAATACCTGGAAAGATCAGGTGTTAAAGAAGGCCGTAATGAATTTGAATTCACATTTGCTGCTGGCCAATCTTTATTTTTTGTTTTCGGAAAAACAGATACCGATGTCGATATGCTTCCCCAAAAAATAACTACTACTATTAAACAGCCAGGTTTTAAAAATAAGTGGCTAATTACTTTTAACAATAGTATTGACAAAGAAAGAAAGAGTTTTACGATTGATGATTTTTATACCTGGACAAATTTCCCTGATTCAGCCTTAAAGTATTTTTCAGGAACAGCTATCTATTCAAATAGTTTTGAATTGGAAGCTGTTTCAAAAAGACAAGTTCAATTAAAGATTGATTCATTGTACAATATCGCCACCATAAAAGTAAATGGTATTGATTGCGGTACCATCTGGACTCATCCGTATTCAATTGATATTACGAAGGCAGTTAAACCGGGAGAAAATAAAATTGAAATTGAAGTAACCAATACATGGCATAACCGGTTGATCGGAGATGAACAGTTGCCACAAGAAAAAAGAGTTACTTGGACAACAGCTCCTTTCCGTTTGAAAGGAAAACCATTATTACCTGCTGGTATTGTTGGTACAGTTAAAATACTTGTTCGCTGATGAACAAACCGCTGTCGGGGTTTACAACCGCCGACAGGGTTACGGAACCCCGTCAGCGGCTATCAGCCCTGACGGCGGTTCAGCTAAATAAAATTTAATGAGGCATTTTATACTATTTCTTTTTATTTCAAATGTTGTTTCGCTATCTGCGCAGCAAACAAACAACTATGATATAATCTGGAACACGCAAAG
>JANMOR010000621.1:0-2683 GCA_031369435.1 Chitinophagaceae bacterium | reverse complement strand
GATCATATTGTTGATGTTTATAGTGCATACTCGGCTGAAGGAAAAGAAGTGTGGAAGAACAGTGTACAAATGATCAAAGATGCTGTGCGTTTCAGAAGTAAAGCAATTGGAGATTATCCTTATAATACTGTTGCAGCAGTTGAAGCAAAGATGGGCTTTGAAGGTGGTATGGAATACCCCTGCATTACAGCCATCACTCCAATGGCAACAGAAAAAGAACTGGAAAGTGTTATTGAACATGAAGTTGGCCACAACTGGTTCCAGGGCATGCTGGCCAATAATGAACAACGTTTTCCCTGGATGGATGAAGGAATCAATTCTTACTATGATAACCGTTTTGATAAAGAGGTGAGCCGTTATCAGGTGCCTGTTAAAAATAAAAAAATAGTTGATTTAAATTTCAACGACCATCTTTTTCTGCAAAGTTTTGAACGCTGGAAAAAAGATCAGCCGCTCAATACAGCCAGCGATAGCTTCACTGAAACAAATTATTATTTGATTGCGTATACCAAAGGATCGGATTTTATGCAACTGCTGGAGCAGCAACTTGGCCGTACTGATTATGATGCTGCCATGCAATCTTATTTTCAACAATGGAAATGGAAACACCCCTACCCTGTTGATCTGAAAACATCTTTAGAACAATCAACCGGAAAAAAACTTGATTCAATATTTGTATTGCTTAACAGGAAAGGCCCTCTACAACCGGAGCCAAAGAAAAAAATAAAGATTGTTCCCTTTGTTGGGCAAAACAGTGCAACAACCAATGTGATCATGATTTCGCCTGTCATAGGAATGAACAAGTATGATGGATTCATGATTGGCGCTGCTGTTAACAATCATACGCTGCCCTCCACCCGTTTTCAATATATTATTGCACCGATGTATGGCACCAGAAGCAAACAACTGAATGGCATAGCGAGGTTGAGTTACACGTTTTATCCGCAGAAAACATTCCAACGGATCACCATTGCACTCAATGCTTTAAAATTTAGTACGGATGATTTCCTTGATACTGCTGATACAAAGTATATAACTGGTTTCAGAAAACTGTCGCCAACATTGAAGTTTGTTTTCAATGAACAAAACCCACGAAGTACAAGAGAACGGTTTATTCAATGGAAAACTTTCTTGCTCTATGAAGACAACCTGCGTTTCAGAACTGATACCTTTCCAAACGGCAACCGTTTTACAGAAATCACAACCTTACAGACAAACCGTTATATTAACCAGCTTCGGTTTGTAACACAGGATACAAGAGTATTATATCCTTACCGTGCAGAAATGCAGGTTGAACAGGCCAAGAATTTTATACGATTAGCATTTACAGGCAATTATTATTTTAATTATAATGAAAAATTAGGTGCTGATATCAGGTTTTTCGCCGGCAAATTTATTTACCTGGGAAATAAAACAATCAGTAAACAATTCATGACTGATGCTTATCATTTCAATATGACAGGCCCAAAGGGTTATGAAGATTATACCTACAGTAATTATTTTGCAGGGCGCAATGAGTATGAAGGATTTGCCAGTCAGCAGATCATGATGAGAGATGGCGGCTTTAAAGTGCGTACCGATCTGCTTGCTGATAAGATTGGCAAAACAGATGACTGGCTGGTGGCAATGAATTTCGTAACTGATATTCCTGACCAGATCAATATCCTCAACATTCTACCGGTAAAAATTCCCTTGAAATTATTTGTTGATATTGGCACCTATGCCGATGCGTGGAAAGCAACTGCCAGCGGAAGTAAGGTTTTGTATGATGCAGGATTACAGTTGTCTTTCCTGAAAAATACAATCAATGTTTACATTCCCATCCTGTACAGCAAAGTTTACAGGGATTACTTTGAATCAACCATTACTGAAAAACGTTTCCTGAAAAATATTGCATTCAGTATCGATATTCAAAACCTGAGCCTGAAGAAATTTGACCGGCGCATGCCATTCTGATGCAGCAAATCCAATACATACAACAAGCAGAGATTGACAAAAACAAATGGGACGAGTGCATTGAGCTCTCAGCAAACGGATTGATCTATGGTTATTCCTGGTATCTAGATGCCATGGCTGATCAATGGGATGCACTGGTGCTGAATGATTATGAAGCAGTGATGCCGCTTACCTGGAATAAAAAATACGGTATTCATTATTTGTTTCAACCTTTCTTTTGTGCAAGTTTGGGTGTTTTTTCAAAAAAAGAAATTGACAAAACATTGGTTGAACAATTCTTACAAGCTATCCCCGCTAAATTTAAATACTTTGATATTTATCTCAATCATCAAAATTTATTCGAGCTGGAAGAATTCAACTTCAGCAAACGGATCAATTATGTGCTTTCTTTAGAAAACACATATGAAACCATCAGCAGCAATTACAATTCGAACCTGAAACGAAATATAAAAAAAGCTGAAGCAGGTAAATTGATTGTAAGAGATGGCATTGTGCTGGATGAAATTCTATCGCTTGCAAAGGAAACTATGCAACGGATTTCTTCCATATCAGATGAAGAACTCAACCGCTTTAAAAAAGTATTTGATGAAGCGGGGAAAAAGAAAAAGGCAGAAACTATCGGCATATATTCCCGCAACAATGAATTGCTTGCTTCTGCTGCATTTCTCTATTCACATCACCGCTGGTATTATATCCTGGTGGGCAATCATCCTAATGGAAAAACACT
>JANMOR010000230.1:0-3370 GCA_031369435.1 Chitinophagaceae bacterium | reverse complement strand
CTTTTTTACTTCTATTAACTTAGGCTTAGCTTCGTACCATTGCCTTAGTACCCTATGCGTTTTGAACCCACGCCTATCATTGTCCGTTTGTGGCCGTGTGAAGTGTGGTAATAAAGGTGCAATGATCTGTTCCTTTCCTTTCAACTTGTATGATTCAAGTGCACCTGTCTTTTTACTAATAAAAATGAAGTAATCTTTTTTGTTGAGTGTGAAGCCTTCTTCTGTTTCAGTATAAAAAACTTTTGCAAAAACTTTATATGTATTGGTTGCATTTTTCAATGCCAATTGATTGCTTGCAATTTCAAAACCCGCCGGCGCCCATGCTTCAGCCTTCTGCAACACAAACTTCAATTCCACATGATATTCCGATGTTGCTTTTGTTTTCGGCAACCATTTCGAAACAGGAAACTCAACTGTTGTTGCAGGTGCTACATCAATACCACCGATCTGCTGATTGGAAATGATCTTTCCATCTTCTTTCACAACAATATAAGCTGTATATGCATTTACATTCTTTACTTCACTTCTGTTGATGATACGTATCAAACCTTTTGTTGAATCAGCCCACTCACATTGTATTGGCTGAAAGATTCGTTTACACTCATACATCGCACCCTTTGGTTTCCCATCTGCATTTACAACACCTTTGATAGTGAAATTGTCGAAATAGCGTTCACCATAATCACCACCGTATGCATAGAACTCTACACCTGCAGAATCTTTTTTCAATAACCCCTGATCTTTAAATTCCCAGATAGCTCCGCCAATTACTCTTGGTATGCTGCGCCATTGATCCCAAAACTCTTTTAAGTTGCCTGCACTGTTTCCCATGGCATGTGCATACTCACAAAAGAAAATGGGACGATGATCGCCATTTGGTTGATTGACTAATAATGGTGCTGTATAATCGGATGGATACATTCTGCTGATGACATCTACATAATATTGATCCAATGGATTCTGTATGCGATGCGAATGATCATTGCTTTTTAAATACCTGCTATCACTCGGATCGATATAACCTTCTTCTTTGGGACTGCCCATCGCCGGTTCATAATGCAATGGTCTTGTTATGTCATAATCTTTTATCCAGGCAGCCATCGCTGAATGATTAGGACCACTGCCTGCTTCATTACCCAAACTCCACATAATGATGCTGGGATGATTTTTATCACGCAAGGCCATGCGACTGATGCGCTCTACATATGCACTGGCCCAAGCTGCATCATGACTTAACTTTCCACCCAAACCATGCGTTTCTAAATTCGCTTCATCAATCACCATGATACCAAACTCATCGCACAAGTTGAGCAAATACGGATCGCTTGGATAATGACTGAGACGAACACAATTAAAATTGAATTGTTTGATGGTTTTAATGTCCTGCAGAATATCTTCTCTTGTTAAGGCTTTGCCCCTTATGGGATGATGATCGGGGCGATTCACACCATACAAATAAGTGAGTTTTCCATTGATGAGTAATTTGCTATCACTCTTTCTGAATTCGATAGAACGGAAACCAAGCTTGCATGTTTTTACTTCCAGCACTTTGCCGGTGCTGTCTTCTAAAGTCAACACGAGCTTATATAAATTCGGTTCTTCCGGGCTCCATTTTTTTGGATTACTGATGATTGTTTCCATCAAACCAAACTTCACTCTGTCTAATCTTGGATGAATTTCATTAATGATCTCTTCCGTCTTTTTTGAAAGCGGCTGTTGTAATACGGTTTGATTGCTGGCATCATACAACTGAGCTTTCAATACATAGCCGGGCATGTCCTTGCCAGTTAAATTTTCAATACGTGGACGAATACTCAGCAATGCATCCTTATAATCTTTATCAAGTTTTGTTTGATAAAAGAAATCAGCAATACGCAAGGAAGGTTCTGCATGCAAATAAACTTCACGATGAATACCGCTCATGCGCCACTGATCCTGATCTTCGAGAAAGCTTCCATCGCTCCATCTTATCACCCAAACAGAAATAATATTTTCACCTTCCTGCAAATACGGTGTAATATTAAATTCACTTGGCAGAAAACTATCTTCAGCATAACCTGCAAACTTTCCGTTGATCCATAATTTATACGCAGAACTTACACCGCCAAAATGCAACGTTACATTCATGTTCTTCCAGTTGGCAGGAACTGTAAATGTTTTTTGATAACAACCTACTCCATTATAATCCTGCGGCACATGTGGTGGGTTCACCGGGCGGAAAGGATACACTGCACTTTTGTAAATGGGTTTATCATATCCCTGCATTTCCCAACTCGATGGAACATTGATCTTCTTCCAACCATTTACTTTACTCTTGTAAAATTCTTTCGGCGCATCTGCAGGTTTCAATGCAAAAGAGAAATCCCATTCACCATTCAATGAAAGATAACGTCCGCTTTTATTTCTGTCGCCAGTTAAAGCATCTGCAACAGTTGCAAACGAATAAGCAGTTACTCTTGATTGATCACGGTTAATACTACTCACCAACGGATCTTCATAGGGTTCTCTGTTGTACACGGTTGGTGCAACAGGAACAGCAGCCGGTGTTTTATCTACCAACTGTGCATAGAGACCTCCCCCAACCCCTCCGAAGGAGGGGCTAAGCAAGAGTATAAGTATTTGTAACTTTCTTTTCATTTCAATTTCAAAATCGTTTTCATAAAACTAAGTTCATTACAATCAAGATGCTATTTCAATCCCTCTTTAGGGGCTGGTGGCTTCAACAACTCCATTTCAATACATGCCTGCAAAAACGGACCGATGGCTTTCAGATCATCATCTCTTCTCGGCTCGTTCACATAATATTCATAGGTGCCATCACGGTAAGGTATGCCACCTAAGCCTGCACCTGCAACAGCCTGTATATAATGATACTGCCCATTTGCATCCTGCGTTACAAATTCTTTGATCATACCCTTATATGCTTTTTGTAACGGTGCTTTGAAACTTGCAGCCAGATAATTCAGTCTTACTGCTTTCGATAATGCAAATACAAACATGGCTGTGCCAGATGATTCGAGATAGTTCTTTTCTTTATTTGCTTTATCGGTTACCTGCCACCACACGCCACTCTTTGCATCCTGGAATTTTATAATGGCAGTGGAGAGACGATTCAAAATATTAATAAGTTCTTTCCTGCGTGGATGATCTTTCGGAATAAAATCCAGCACATCCACTAAGGCCATCATATACCAACCCATACTGCGGCTCCAGAACTCAGGTGATACGCCGGTTTTTTTGTTGGCCCAACCTTGTAATTTACTTTCATCCCATCCATGATACAACAAGCCGGTCTTTGCATCACGACTGTATTTCTCCATCCATACAAACTGGTTGATGATGTCGTTGAAATCCTGTGGCTGTTTATTGA
>JANMOR010000585.1:0-3228 GCA_031369435.1 Chitinophagaceae bacterium | reverse complement strand
ATGGCATTATCATGTTCTCTTCTTGTACGGAAAAAACCAAAGCTGGTAAAGAGGTTAAATGCATATTGATAATAATTCATGCGAAAGGGGAGACGCATATCATGAACAAAAAACTCCAGGTTTTCTTTTTCAAATTCTTTTGCTTCAGCAATACTGTCTTCACTGATATCGGTTCCTGTTACCATATAACCCTTCGCTGCAAGATGAATGCTGTGGCGGCCACGACCGCAGGCAACATCCAGCATCATTGCATGAGGAGGCGGATTTAATCTGAGCAACAATGCATCAAGAAAATTAGCTGCTTCCTGTTTGTCTCTTTCAAAATATAATTGATGATAGTAGGGCGAATTAAACCAATCCCTGTACCATGCTTTTTTATTTGATTCCAGTGCTTCCATCTTACAAAAATAAATGGCCTTGTTGTTGGCTGTTTTTAAACTTGTCCACCTTTATGGAATTTCAACCACCAGCCAGTTACGGTTTCGCCTGCTCCACACTATAGAATAATCTTTAAAATGTGAAAGCTTATATGCTTTTGCTGTTGGTGAATTCACCAAACGCATCCAGCCGTATTGATAAATTTCAAATTTAAAAACAAAGGGCTGCCCCGGTTTCAATTCTACCGCTTCATATTGTTTTCCATCATCTGAAAGATAAACAGTGAGTGCCTGATCAGCAGAAATGGATAAATAGATCCAGCTCATATCAGTGGTTGGATTATTTACAGGCGGTGCTGTTGGCGGGTTTTGCTGGTTTTGTGGTTTAGCTGTTCCCTGTCCGCTTTGAGGTGGTCTTGTATCGCCGGGATTAGATGGATTTGTTGGATTGGTTGGCCCGCCCGGATTGGTGCTGATACCCTTTGCATAATTCCAGCCCTGTGCAATGGCATTCAAACGTTCATTTTTTGGAGGATGACTGCTGCTTCCGTTATCACTTGCTATTTTACTCATAGCGGCTTTTGCTTCATTAACGGTTGCTCCAAACTTTGCCAGAATAAAACCTGAAACAAAATCAGCTTCGAGTTCTTTGGGAGGGGTACTGGTAGCTCCGTTCACAACATGATTTTTATAATGATGACCTAACTCATGTGCCAGCACACTTATAGAAGCCCATTTGGTTGCCGTTATATAATCTAATTTTTCTAAAAAATTATTATCATAAATGATCCATCTCCGGCCGTTAAGAATCGTTGCATAAGCATTGTTGATGCCGTTCTCTTCACGGATAGAAAAATTTTCTCTCCACACCAATGTATCCAGCATATTCTGAAGGATGTCCCTTGCTTCATACACGTTAGCAAAACGGCTGGGAGGGATGGTAACATTATCAGGAATAATGAAACCACATTGATTCATGCGTTTTTGCTGTGCAAATGGTTGGAGCGATGTTAGCATGAAAACAAGAATGAACAGCTTCTTCATAGTTAATGTTTTTATTAAGGTAAGTTATTTCTTCTCTAACCATATTTGATTCAACTCTTCTTTTGACAAAACGCCTTTATTACGCCAAACTTCCTGCCCGTTTTTCAATAACACAAAAACCGGTAAACCTTCAACGTTTAATTGTTTCATCAAATCAGTATGAATACCTGCATCAATTTTAACGAATGTGATGTTTTTATTTTCAGCTAAAAATTCGTTCACTATCGGTTCCATCTTTTTGCAGGGTGGGCACCATTCAGCACCAAAATCAACCAGCACATATTCTTTGCCTGCAATTTGCCTTGTATAATCTTCCATGTTCATTTGCTGTACATCAGGCATTCCTTCAAACGGCTTACCAATTCTTTTCCAGTTACTGAAACCACCGTTCAGTTCAACAACATTTGTAAAACCATTAGAACGTAGCCAGGCACCTGCAGCCTGGCTGCGGGGGCCCGACATACAATAAATGTAAACCGGTTTGTTTTTATCCAAAGCTTCAACCCGTTCTTTAAATTCCTGTTGATTATTCCAGTTAGCCTGCAATGATCCTTTGATGTGGCCATTGCGGTATTCACCGGCAGTACGTACATCCAGCAGTTGAATTTCTTTTCCACTGAGCCCCTGTTCAAATTCATCGGCCAATACTTCTTTGCTGGTTTGAGCACCACTGCTGCAACTTACAAACAGGTATAATAAAACTATTGATAAAATCCGCATCTTCATTTTATTACAAATCTAATGCCTTCTATTGTTATCGTCTTCTAAAAGGAACCCCTGTCTTTCTTATCAATGTTTTACTATCGGTGAAGCACTCATTTAAAATATTATCTTTATCGCCACCATGATCAACAAAACAGTTACCTTTTTCCATTCTGTCATTGATTGGTTTTACCCGCCGTTTAAACGGTTCATGCCTTTGCAAACTTTTCGTTATGCAGCATGCGGAGGTGGCAATACTTTACTAGATATCAGTTTATTCTTCATTATTTATAAGTTTATTTTGCATAAGCAAATGCTGCATACCCCATGGTTTACCCTGAGCCCGCATATAGCAGCCTTTTTAATGTCGTTTATCGTTACATTCCCCGTTGGGTTTTTCCTGAGCCGCTATGTGGTGTTTGAAGGAAGTGCGGTTCGCAAACGGGAGCAACTGCCTAAATATATGATCGTGGTGCTGGGTGCCATCCTGCTCAATTATTTTTTTCTGAAAATATTTGTAGAAACATTTGGAATGTATGCAACGCTGGCAAAAATCATCACTACTTTTTTTGTGGTGGCCTTCAGTTATTTTTCACAGAAGCATTTTACGTTTAAATAAAGCCCCCTAAATCCCTCGAAGGGGGACTTGCCAAGCGCAGCCCTGGATTTTCTAAATCACTACTTAATTTTATGATTGCATCTTTCATAATGGTGGAATAATGATTATCAATATTCAAATGCTGATGTGTAAGAATCTTTTGTCTGGTTTTATTTGCTGCACCGCTCTTTCTCCTTGGGAGGAAGAGAAGGAGATAGAGGCTTCTTTCAAATACTGCTCACAATGTAATACAGCATAAAAAAGCAGATCAGCAGTTTCAAAAAACTGCCCATCAAAAAACCAACAAAGGAACCGAGTGCTGCCTTGAATGCAATTTTTGAATTATCCTGTGCAATCATTTCACCAATAAAAGCACCAACAAACGGCCCGATGATAATGCCCCAGGGCCCCAGCCAGAAAGCTGCCAGGAAACCTAATGTACATCCCCATACTCCATATTTTGTACCTCCGAATTTTTTGGTACCCCAAATAGGAATGAAATAATCA
>JANMOR010000567.1:0-1981 GCA_031369435.1 Chitinophagaceae bacterium | reverse complement strand
GTTGAAAAATTTGTTGATGATGGCGTAACTGAACCCATGCGTTTTGCAATAAGTGGAAAAGAAATTGCTGATATGATTACAACCAAAACTTTCCGGTTAGGTACTGATAAATTTGGCAGAGATATACTCAGCCGCCTGATTGTTGGTGTGCGCATCAGCTTAAGTGTTGGACTAATTGCTGTAGTCATATCACTAACAGTTGGAATTTTTCTTGGTGCTGTTGCCGGTTACTTTCGTGGCTGGGTAGACGAAGTCATCCTTTGGCTCATCAATGTAGTGTGGAGTATCCCAACCTTACTGTTGGTATTCGCTATTACATTAGCATTAGGTAAAGGTTTCTGGCAGGTATTTCTTGCTGTTGGTTTAACACTGTGGGTGAATGTGGCCAGGCTTATCCGTGGACAGGTACTCAGTCTGCGTGAACTGAATTATATTGAAGCCACCAAAGCAATGGGCTTCTCTCATGCAAGAATCATCTTCAAACATATATTGCCCAACGTGATGGGACCTGTGATTGTTATTGCTGCCAGCAACTTTGCTAGCGCTATTGTTATTGAAGCAGGATTAAGTTTCCTTGGTGTGGGCGTACAACCTCCACAACCAAGCTGGGGTTTAATGATCAAAGAAAATTACAACTTCATCATCACTAATAATCCCATGCTGGCCATTGCGCCAGGTATTGCTATTATGCTGCTGGTACTTGCTTTCAACTTATTAGGAAATGGTTTAAGAGATGTGCTGGATGTGAGGAGTTAGCTGTTTGACACATTGAAACTTTGCCAAAGTTGAACCAAAGTTGACTGCATTTATTCGTACACTATAAACTTTGGCAAAGTTACAGCTGCCAGCATAGAAAGATTTCCCAACATCAACCGTTTGCAGTAGAGTTGCTTTTGAAAACTTACTTTATCTTCATTGCGATTGCTGCCGGGTGCAGTTCTGCCATTCATCAACCAACCACTCAAATAACTGCATGTCTATTTCCAAACCTCATTTAAGTTTTTGGCAAATCATTAATATGAATGTTGGCTTCTTTGGCATTCAGTACAGTTTTGGTTTGCAGCAGAGTGCCGTAAATCCCATCTATGATTTTTTAGGTGCTAAGCCCGATGAAATTCCTTGGCTCAATTTAGCAGGACCGATTACAGGAATAATCATTCAACATATACTTGGAGCATTAAGCGATAAAACCTGGCATCCGAAATGGGGAAGAAGAACTCCATACTTTTTAATAGGTGCCATGATCTGCAGTATTGCTCTGTTTCTGTTTCCATTCAGCAGTGCTTTATGGATGGCAGCAGGATTGTTATGGATTTTAGATGCAGGAAATAATACGGCCATGGAACCTTACCGTGCATTCATTGCAGATAAATTAGATGCATCGCAACAACCAACAGGTTTCCAGGCACAAAGTTTTTTTACAGGCTTTGGACAAACACTGGCCAATGTTTCTTTATTTATTTTCCCTTTGATCTTTATCGGTAAAACCGGGAAGCTTCCTACATGGGTATTTGCCTCTTTTTTTCTGGGCGCCGTTTGTTCTATCGGTTCCATTTTATGGAGCATTAAAAAAACTCCTGAAATTCCTCCTACTCAAAAAGAACTGGAAGTGCTGACACAAAAAAACAAGGGAATGCCCCATCCATTCATTCAGTTTTTTTTATCCATCCTTACAACCATTGCAGCATACCTGCTCATTCTTATTTTAATTATTCCATCATTTTTTATAAAAGGTTTGTTCAGAAAAGTGTTGAACTATGCAGAAAATCATTCAACACTGAAAATACTTTTTGCACAGAATATTGAAATTATTGATGCCATTTTAAATATGCCCAAAGTAATGTGGCAACTGGCATTGGTGTATTTATTTCAATGGTATGCATTGTTTTGCTATTGGCAGAATTCATCCAAGAGTATTGCCTTATCAGTATGGAAAACAACACCTGAACAGAATTCAACCTTATATGAAGAAGCTGTTGGC
>JANMOR010000559.1:0-2071 GCA_031369435.1 Chitinophagaceae bacterium | reverse complement strand
CCTTCGTTCATCTGTTTTACCCTGTACTTTTAAACCCAGGTACCGGGCAGTAACCGGCATCAGTTGCCAGATGCCTGCTGCACCCACACCGGAGGTAGCCGAGTTTTTTAATTTCGATTCGATGACTGCGAGATATAATAGTTCTGCAGGTATACCACGTTTCACCAATATATTTTGTATGGTTTTAAAACGTGTACTGTTGTTGACTTTAATATTCTCCAGCATCTCAGCATGTACTTCCAGGTACTGATCAACAAAATTACGCAGAGGAGTTTGCAATGTAACTGCTCCTGCAGTTGAATGGATTGTTACAGTTGTTTTTGCAATTAATGAATCATTTAGCAAATTCGGAATCAAGAGTTCGTTTTCACTTGTTGCTGTTTTTGCATTAAGTTGATTGATGAGCAGCAATAGCATGCTTAACAAAGCAACCTGTTTACATAGAGTTGTTTTCATGTGTACTGTTTTTCGTTAAGAAATACTCACAGGTAATGGATTTCCAAAAACAGTTTTTCAGTAAAGGATTGGAGGAAAAATTTTACAGTAACAGTACCGGGTTACGGATATCAATACGGATGTTACTTTGTTTTCAGGTGATAGAGAACAAAAGTAGAATCCCTTTTTGCAGCATCCTAATAAACGGGCCATGTAAAACTACGCTGACAGGTTAATGAACTGAAAGCCACGGCACTAAGTTTTCAACAGAAATATTGTCAGGGAGATTTACGATACAAGTGAATTGCTTTGTTCTATTCTGGTTTACTCAAAAAAATAACTATTAAAAAAATATTTAGTGAGTTTTATTTGTCTGTTGCCCGAAAGTTTGGAATCATAACATTGCTGTTAAAAATGATCTCTCATTTTTGAGTTCAACTTCACAAAAAAGGGCATTATCATTTCAAAATCCTCTTTTCGGTACAGGAGCTTAACTTTGACAATAAACAATCATACAATGGATAGCACAACACAATTGAACCTCGTTGTAAAAATGACACTCACTGCATGGGATGCACAAAACAAATATCTCAACAACCTTGTGGATAGTTTAACTGATGAACAACTGCAAAATGAAATTGCACCCGGCCGTAATACTGGAATTTATTTGCTGGGGCATTTAACAGCGGTAAGCGATGCACTCTTACCGCTGCTCGGTTTTGGCGAACGTTTATTTCCTGCATTGGAAGAAGTGTTTGTAAAGAGCCCTGATAAATCGGGATTGGAAATGCCAACTGTTACTGAGCTGAAACAAAATCTCGCAGCAGTGAATGTAAAACTTTCAACTGCTTTTCAATCCTGTACTGTTGATGAATGGCTGAGTAAGCATACAGCCGTAACTGCAGAAGATTTTGTAAAAGAACCACACCGTAATAAGTTGAATGTGGTCATCAGCCGCACCAATCATATGGCGAACCATATCGGGCAAATGATCTTGTTGAAATAATTTTTAACAGGAAAGCCACATCAAAACCAAATCGCTAACTTCAGATCAATGATAATAAATTCCATTGTTCATTTTGTAAAAAGACCGGTTGTCATAGGGTTGTTTGTATTCTTTGTATTACTGTTGTTGAGTATCATCTTAACATACCAGCGTTACCTGTTGTATAAAGAAACGCAGGCAAGGGATTTGAATCTTGCAGCTAACAGGGTTAAAGAAAAAATGGATGAAACGCTTGATAACAGTTTATCGGCAACAAAAACATTAAGTTTTATTATTACCAGGTACAATGCTGCAAATGATTTTGATGTGGTTGCGAAAAGTATATTGGAAGACAATCAATTTATTGATGCTTTAGAATTAGTGAAAGGGGGAACCATTACGCATGTATATCCGCTAAAAGGAAATGAAACTGCTATCGGGTATAATATCTTTGATGATACACTCCGTAATAAAGAAGCCTACAAGGCAATTGATGAAAATAAATTATTCTTTGCGGGACCTATAATGCTAAAGCAGGGGTATATGGCTATTGTTGGCCGCTTACCCATTTTTATTGATCATAAATTCTGGGGGTTCTCTGCTGTGCTGATCAAACTTTCCACTTTTATTAATGCGGCAGAATTACACAGT
>JANMOR010000542.1:0-4522 GCA_031369435.1 Chitinophagaceae bacterium | reverse complement strand
GGTTAAAGGAACTGGCAATTTTGTCGGGAGATGAGATATCAAACACATGCCCGTACTTTTTTGCAAAAGCAATAAAGGGTGCCAGCTTTGCTTCATCGGGTGTGTCATGTACACGGTATGGAAAAGGAACGGGCTTATCCTTTACTTTTATTTTTCCTATATACTCTGCCACATGTTTATTGGCCAGCAACATAAACTCTTCAATCAACTGGTGTGCTTCTTTACTTTCTTTGATTGTTATACCAACAGGCTTCCTGTTTTCATCCAATACAAAACGAACTTCCTGCGATGAAAAATTGATGGCACCTTTTTTAAAACGGTCTTTCCGCATTTTTTGTGCAAACGTATTGAGCAACAAAATTTCTTCACAGTATTCGCCTTTACCTTCTTCAATGATCGTTTGTACTTCTTCATAGGAAAAGCGATGATTGGAATGGATCATGGTTCTTCCCAGCCAAACATTTTTTACATCGCCTTTTGCATTCATTTTAAATACAGCTGAAAAAGTGTACTTATCTTCTTTGGGTCGAAGTGAACATAATTCGTTGGAGATTCGTTCGGGCAACATTGGTAAAACCCTGTCGGGCAAATAAACAGAGGTTGCCCTGCTGTAGGCTTCATCATCCAAAATTGTTCCCGGTATTACATAATGACTCACATCAGCAATGTGTACACCTATTTCATAAGAACCATCTGTTTCTTTTTTGATAGATAATGCATCATCAAAATCTTTTGCATCAACAGGATCAATGGTAAAAGTTAACACCTCACGAAAGTCTCTGCGTTTTTTTGATTCTGCTTCACTAATGCCGTCTTCAAAACGCATTGCTTCTTCCATCACTTCCTGTTCAAAACTTAATTTAAAACCTGCCTGCAAAAGAATCTGCTTCATCGCCAGGTCGTTCATAGCTTCCTGTTTCACTATCTCTATAACCTCACCTTCGGGTACACGCCTGTTTTTATCCCATGCTATTAATCTTACTACTGCCTTATCATTATTGACTGCACCGTTTAATTTATCAGCAGGTATGTAGAGATCGGGCATGGGCCTGTCAGTATCTGCAATAAAGAAGTTGTGATTCTTTTGCACACTGATCTGCCCAATAAATTCTGTTTGCTTCCGTTCGATGATCTTTGTGATCTGCCCTTCCATTCGACCGCTGCTGCCATGTTTGGATACTTCCACTTCTACTTTATCGCCATGCAATGCAGTATTAAAGTATTGCGGTCGCACTATAATATCTTTCTCCAAATCCGTTACCGTTACATAGCCCATACCACTGCGGGTAATTTCAATAGCGCCACGATACACGCCGCTGCTATGTTTGCGTTTGCCTTCAGGAGCTTTATCAGATCCTTTATGCTTTTTATGTTTCTTTTTATCCATGTTCATTTTTTTGTGAAAAGTTCCTGATAAAACTACCAATGATGTTTTTCAGGTTGTCTTCTTCGTTAAACAAAATACGATGCCGGATGGGCAACACAAAGATCGGCAACTGTTCCAGTTCCTCCCTGAATTTAACCAACCGCACGGCATCTTTTTCTGTTGTAATAATAATTTTTTGTTCGTTATCAATTTTATTGAACCGTTTGCCAATCTCTTTCAGGTCATCAATACTAAACACATGATGATCGCTGAACGTTATTTTTTCATAGGTATAAGAATTGTCGAGTACATGTTCTTTTAGGGGTTCAATATTCGCAATGCCGGTTAACAGTAAAACGTCGAGCTTTTTATGCAGATGATATACCTGTTCATGATGTAAAATATGATAGGGTATTCCATATTCAATGTCTGAAAAAAAGATATGCTGGTTGGGCAAAGGTTTTATTTCCTCAATGATCTCTTTCTTTTCAGCTTCAGTAATTTCCGGATAACATTTTGTAACAACAATGATCTCTGCTCTTTTATAACTTCTTCTTTCATCACGCAAATCACCGGTGGGCAAAAAGAAATCCCTTGTAAAAAGATTGTTGTAATCGGTTAATAAAATATTCAGTCCTGCTTTGATGGCCCGGTGCTGAAAACCATCATCCAGAATGATGAGTTCTGTTTTCGGACGGTCATGCAACAACTGTGGTATGGCTTCCATCCTTGCTTCACCAACTGCAACGGCCACATCAGGAAACTTTAAATGAAACTGCATAGGTTCATCACCAATTTCAAGTGCATTAGAATTTGCATTCGCCAATGCATACCCTTTGGTTTTGCGTTTATAACCACGGCTGAGTGTTGCTGTATTAAAATCATGTTGCAGTAAACGCAACAGGTATTCTACCATGGGCGATTTTCCCGTACCGCCTACACTCAAATTACCAACACAAATGATGGGCAGGTTGATGGATGTTGATTTGAGAATTTTTCGATCATACAATATGTTACGCACCCAAATAACAATGCCGTACAACAAAGCAAACGGCAACAATAAAAAGCGAATGGATTGAAATGTGAGATTAGCCAAATTCATAAATGCGCTGCGGCGTAATGCAATAGTTTAAAGGTATATCAAATTGTTCACTGTCGCTGATGTGTTCAGTTGCATTGAAATAGCTGAGCCCTACTTTTATTGCATCGGGCCGGCATTTACTTAAGAACTGATCATAATACCCTTTGCCATAGCCAACCCTGCAACCAGTTTCATCAAAAGCAAGGAGTGGCACAAACACCAGATCAATTTTTTCTTCTGCAATCAATTCACCATTCACCGGTTCAGGAATTCCCCATTTGTTGGTACTCAGTTCCACCGTTTCATTGTACAAAATATGAACCAATTGATTTTTTTCAATACGTGGAATAACAATGTTCATTTCAGGATTTCTGAATTCAAGAAAGTGCAGCAAATGATCGGTTTCTATTTCATTGTTTGCTTTCATGGCAAGATAAGTGTGTACATAAAATAAATCAGGTAACGGCAGTTGCTGAAAGTGAATAAGGATGAGATCATCAAACCTGTTACAATCACCAACAGTGAGGCCTGAACGCTTTTCTGAAAAGATCTTTCTTGCCTCCTGCTTCGTCATTCTTCTTTTGGTTTGTTTACGAAGATAGAAAAGATGGTAGTGCCGTAGTTGCGTTCGGCCCTGTAAAAAGGAAACTTTTTATAATTGTTGCGGGGAGTATGTTCCAAAACAAACCACCCTCCTTCTGTTAATAAATTCTTTTCGAATATCTGTTTCGGCAGTTCATCAATGGTACCCAATGCATATGGCGGACCGGCAAAAATAAAATCGAACTGTTCAGTACAATGTTCAATGTATTTAAACACTTCCATCTTTGCCACTTTCATTTGTACGCCCAGTTTGGCACATGTTTGCTCAATGAAGGCCGCCATTTTAGGATCTTTTTCTACAATGGTTTGATCGGTAGCACCACGGCTCGCCAGTTCATAACTGATGCTGCCTGTGCCGCCAAACAGATCCAGCGTTTTTAAGCTTTCAATATCAAGATTGTTGGCAATTACATTGAAGAGTCCGCCTTTGGCAAGATCAGTAGTAGGTCTTGTGTGAGGCATATTGGCCGGTGGCTGAAAACTCCGGCCTCCATATTTTCCGCTTATGATACGCATGCAAGAATCTGATCGAGTGAAGCTGATAAATGAACAGGTTGTTCTTCGGTTGTTGCAGGAAACTGAAACTGCAGTTCATCATTCAACTGTAAGTTGAAGATATATTGCTGCAGCACATCATACAATTTAGATCGCTGATCAATCATTCCCTGCAAAACAACAGTTGTTTCTTCCTGTGTGTATTCCAGCTGCTGCATGATGTTTAAAATATAATACAGCACATCTTCGGGAGTATGATAATTGTAAGATTGCAACAATATCCACTGGCCATTATTTTCAACGGTCAGTTGCAGTTCATTGAACCAGATGGTTGCAGTGATCCTGATTCCGCCTGCAGCATTTTTCGTCAGTAACAATGATTGAATATGCCACCACTCTCCTTTCGGGAAATGCTGATGGAGCAGGCGGCCAACAATATGATCAACTGCATAATGATTTACCAATCGTTGTTGCACAACAAAATCTTTTATCTGTAATTTGTTTTGCTGTTGTCCGTGCATTAACTCAAATAAATATTCTTTATCCTCCTCTTTATTAAGTGCAACAGGTACCAGTATATTTTTGGCAGCATGTTGTACAAACACGGTTTTATGATAATCTTTTTGAACCCAGGGATGAGCCACAATGATTGCCTGCAGTTTTTCTTCCAAAGCAGAAGATGAAAGATCATGATCCAATTGATAGATCATCCACCCATTTACTTTTTTTTCTACGGGATGAAAGGATGCAAAGCCAAGAAAGCTTTCACCTGACTGTACCAGCAGGTAAGCATTCCCCGTATCTATCGAATCAATATTTGCATCAACAATATGTACTGAAGGATCTAACAAATTCAATTATTTTTCAATTGCTGCAATAATACCAATATTCGTGCTTACTCATGAAGAATTGTGCCAGTTTTTGGATAGAAACGCTGATGACGCAGATTTAAGCTGATAAATACGGATTCTGAATTC
>JANMOR010000533.1:0-27642 GCA_031369435.1 Chitinophagaceae bacterium | reverse complement strand
GATTGCGGGGCTTATTTTAGCTATAGTGATGTTTACTTCCCTGTATTTATTTGATGATCATTTCAGTTATGGCATGCTCATTGGGTATTCATCCATGCTGCTGGCTTTCTCACTTATTTTTGTTGCTGTAAAAACCTGGAGGGATAAATACAATAACGGGATCATCAGCTTTGGCAAAGCATTTAAGATCGGGTTATTTATTTCATTGATTGCTTCGAGTATGTATGTTCTTGCATGGACGATTGAATATTATTTCTTCATCCCCGATTTTATGGACCAATATACGGCACATATCATCAATAAAGCAAAAGCCGACGGTGCCTCTGCAGCAGAAATTTTGAAACAAACAAAAGATATGGCCAGGTTTAAGGAAATGTATAAGAATCCTGTTATGATGGCACTCCTTACTTATACAGAAGTACTCCCGGTTGGATTACTTATTTCATTGATATGTGCATTTATCTTAAGAAGAAAAACAAGGCCTGGTGTGCAAATAGTTTAAGAATACAAGTTGAAATTTCATTCAACTATTCATCGCCGATGTTAAAAAATCCTTTCGCTGAAATTCACTTTCTCTGTACATTCACAGCATGAGTAAAATTGTGTTTATTACAGGCGCCACATCCGGTTTCGGGAAAGCCTGTGCTGAAGTATTTGCCTCCAACAACTGCAGCTTAATTCTTAACGGAAGAAGAATCGATCGCCTGAAAGAAATGAAACATGAACTGGAAGTTCGTTTTAAAGTGAATGTGCATATCCTTGCTTTTGATGTGCAGCAGAAAAAAGCTGTATTTGATGCCATCAATAGTTTGCCGGGTGAATGGCAGGAAATTGATGTGCTCATCAACAATGCAGGTCTTGCCCTGGGTCGTGATTATTTTGATGAGGCTAACCTCGATGATTGGGATACTATGCTCAATACAAACGTGAAAGGTTTGTTATATGTAAGCCGTGCTGTATTACCTTTTATGATCAAACAAAAAAAGGGACAGATCATTAACATCGGTTCTACGGCCGCTAAGGAAGTGTATGAAAAAGGGAATATCTATTGTGCCAGCAAAGCCGCTGTTGACAGCATTTCCAAGGCTATGCGGATTGATTTGCTGCAACATCATATAAAAGTAACTGCCCTTCATCCGGGTGCAGCGGAGACCGAATTCTCGATGGTTCGTTTTAAAGGGGATGAGCAGAAGGCCGCAGCCGTATATGATGGTTATAAAGCGCTTACAGCCAAAGATGTAGCGGAGGCAGCTTATTATACAACCACCCTGCCATCTCATGTTTGTGTAAACGAACTTGTGCTTACATGCACAGCGCAGGCTAATTCTTTTTATACCTACAAAGGTTAAAGTAAAATGCAGGCACTATTCTTGGTATATTGGGCTGGTAAATACCACATAATCAATCATAAGAGTAACTACGTAGTATTAAAACATTGACTTGAAAAGCTTCAAATATCATATTAATTGTTTTATCTTGTACCTGAAATCGTACCCAATCCTGCTGCAGCGATGCAGCCCGAAAAACCAGATAATCCGTATATATATGAAAACCCTGCTATTCAGCATCGCAGTAATCATTTGCAGCGTCAGCTCAAATGCACAGGAGGTCATCAAGCAAAGATCCTGTAACAGCCAGTCTATCTCAGCGCAGGTTGACAGTTTAAAGAAAACTTTTGAAGCAAGTGGTTTTGTGGTTTTGAAAGAAGCCAGCATGACCATGGAAAGCGCATTTGAAATGCCGGTTATTGTTCCCATGACACAGGGAGCCTGGTATCATATTGTTTTTATTGGCGATCCCAGCAGCAAATTACATGAAGTAAGGATGTACGATTACGACGAAAAGCAAGTGTATTATAAAAAACTATATGGCTATTCCGAAGGCAATATCATCAGCTATGGTTTTATGCCTAAAGTTTCGGAATGGCATATGATAAAACCAGTACAGGTAAATAAAGGTAAAAAAGATTGTTGCGGCTATATCATGCTGCTCAAGAAAGTAAAAGGTACTACGGAAGGAATGCCTTCCCGATAACTCAGTTTTGGTTTTATCAGGTGATATAGAGCCCCGGCGCATTCTTGGCCGGGGATTTTTTATGCTGAGTCAGGCCGCTCAAAGCGGCCAGACTAAATTCATCAACATCTCTCTAACGCCTGTTTAATATCTGCAATAATATCGCTGATATGTTCCAGTCCCACAGATATTCTTACCAATCCATCGGTTATACCTACTGCTTTCTTTTCTTCAACAGATAGTTTTGAATGAGTTGTTGAAGCAGGATGCGAAGCAATGCTTCTGCTATCACCAAGGTTATTGGTCATAGATAACATTTCCAATGCATTTAAAAATTTCCGTCCGCTTTCAATACCTCCTTTTAATTCAAAGGTTATTATACCACCACCATTACTCATTTGTTTTTTTGCAATTTCATGTTGCGGATGTGATGGAAGGAACGGATATTTTACTGAATTAAGTTTTGGGTGCCCTTCTAATTTTTTAGCAAGCTGCAATGCATTGTCTGCATGTTTATCCATACGAATAAACAATGTTTCTAAACTCTTCGTCAAAACCCATGCATTAAATGGACTTAAAGATGGGCCAGTATTACGAACAAATAAATACAATTCATGAATTAATTCTTTATTACCAACCACTACTCCACCTAATACTCTTCCTTGCCCATCAATAAACTTAGTGGCGGAATGTAAAACAAGATCTGCTCCAAATTTGATAGGTTGCTGAACTGCAGGTGTTGCAAAACAATTATCTACAACAAAGAGTATGTTATGCTTTTTGCAAATGGCAGAAACATATTCCATATCAATGATATCCAACCCGGGGTTCGAAGGAGTTTCAACATACAACAATTTTGTATTGGGTTTGATCAGGGCTTCAATTGTTTCGGGTTGATTCATATCAAAATAGCTCGATTCAAATCCCCACTTGGGCAAATATTTGGTGAGGATAGTATGTGTTGAACCAAACACAGCCGATGCTGAAATGATATGATCGCCTTTGCTGAGGAAGGACATAAATGTTGCAAACACAGCGGCCATCCCTGTACCTGTAGCAATGCCTTCTTCTGCTCCTTCCAATGCAGCAATCTTGCTGATGAATTCATCAACAGTTGGGTTTGAAAAACGGGAGTAGATATTTACATCGAGACTGTCATCAGCAAAAGCAGCTGCCATATCTTCTGCACTTTCGTACACAAAGCTGCTGGTTAAAAACAAAGGAGTGCTATGTTCCTTTTCGCTGGTACGGTTCATTTGTAACCGGATGGCTTCCGTTTGCGGATGTCTCTTCTTCATAACGATTTACTTATTCTGCTGAATGAGCTGCGAAGTTACGGGGGAAAGCGTTTGCAGGAAAGGGAAAGCAATTGAAACATTCAGCCTTAAAATGATTGTTACAAACAAACGATTGCATGTGCATTAATTTCAATTACCAATGAGCAATTGCAATCAATCATCAGATTACTTTTACCAGAATTCGTATGCTCCAGATAATAACGAGTATCCCAAGCAAAAAGAAAGCTGTTTTCTTTGGCATTTTACCGGCCAGCTTAGCTGCAATGGGTGCTGCTACCAACCCTCCGATTATTAATGCAGCAATCACCTGCCAATGACTAACCCCCAGTAATGTAAAAAAGGTAAAGGCACTGGCTAGTGTTACAAAGAACTCTGTTAAACTGACTGAACCAATTACGTATTTAGGACTTCTTCCTTTGTTAATAAGTGTTGTTGTTACTAACGGCCCCCAGCCACCGCCACCAAAGGAGTCTAAAAAACCACCTGCACCTGCAAGGGCACTGTAATGTTTGAATTTCTTTTGCTGCCGTTGTTCCCTGAATGCATTGATCAGAAATTTTACACCTAAAAACAATGTATAACAGGCCAGCAATCCTCTTAACCAGCCAGCATTGGTATTTCCGAGCCATGTAAGTAAAATAGCGCCTAAGATAGCACCGATAACACCAGGTATCACCAATGCTTTAAATAATTTCTTATTAACGTTTCCAAACTTGTAATGACTGTAACCTGAGGCTGCACTTGAAAATACTTCTGCAGTATGTACACTTCCGCTAATGATTGCAGGGCTTACACCGGCTGATAATAATACCGTTGCACTAGTAACACCATAACCCATCCCTAATGCACCATCAACCAACTGTGCTAAAAAACCAGCCAGCACCAGCCAATGAAAATTTTTATCGAGTGTTTGATACCATGCAACTGTATCATCTGCTATTTGCCTGAACGGGATATAAGAAAAAATAAAATGCCCTACCAGCATCAATGCAAATGCAATCAATGAATACGTAGCGATCTTCTTCCATTGCCGCTCTGTGCCAACCCTGTCTTTTTCAATTAATACTTTGGTGATGGAATTCAACTTCTTCACCTTGTATTCAAAATTCCCATTCAGTTTATTCCGGACCTGGTGAAGATTTTCAATTACTTCATCCAGCTCACCCGGCAAAGCATCATTTAATACTTCCTTGATACGTTTAGCGGCAGTAGGCGATTTGCCATTCGTTGATATAGCAATTTTCAGATTTCCTTTTTGCACAATACTGCCAAGATAAAAATCGCAGAGTTCAGGAGTATCTGCAACGTTGATGAGAATGCCTTTTTCTTTTGCCAGCACACGGATATCCTCATGAAGTTTCCTGTTATCTGTTGCAAGCACCAGCAGATCTTTCTGCAACAGATCTGTTTCTTCAAAGTCTCTTTGTACAATGGCACAGGAAGGATGCCGCCATACCAGCTTTCGCACTTCCTCTTTTACCACAGGTGCTACAATTGTAATATTAGCTTCGGGAGAATTTGCTAATAATGAATGCAGTTTTTCCAGCCCCACATTTCCGGCGCCAACCAAAAGTATCTTTAGCTGTTCCAGTTTCAGGAAAACCGGGTACAGTTTATTTTTATTATCTGTTTCCGTTCTTGTTTCCATCAATTGTAATAGCTTTTTGAAATGAGATTGTAAAAATATGTTGAGAAGAAGTTGAACGCAACAACCACATATAACCTGCCTGTACCTGCACATCCTTATTCCAATGGCGTTGAGCTGTAAACATGAACCTGTTTTGATTGAATAAAAATTGATCCTGTTGTAATTGACGCATATATTCATCGGCCACTTGTACACTCCATTTTGAAGAAAGCTTTTGGGTGAGCCCAATCCTGTAACGTAACCGCAATGCTTTGTAAGCATCTTTATCATTTATTGCTTCAAAAAAACGTTGCTCAATCCTCAAACGATTCTGTAAACTCAATTGCTGAAATACTTTATACTGATGATTGATTTCCTGCCACAGCCTGTATTCATTTCCAAATTCATGATCTGCTTTCTTATAACCAACTCTTGTTGAAAAAAATGCAATACCTGTTGCTGCACTCCATTGTTCGGAAAAAAATTTCCGAATACCGGTGCGATAGAGATACTGGTGCGGCATTATACTGATACCATTGGTTCTGTAACCTGCATCATTATGCCATTGCCAGTTTTTGGTTTTGCCAAATGTAACAGGAACAGCAGCAGAAAACCAAAGCTCAGAAGCCGGTTCCTGGCTGTACCCGAAAACAGACATTAAAACAAATGATATCGTTACAAATCTTTTCATTCAATTAATTCAATATCCATTTACGTTGTGAAAAATCGCCGAAGGTTTCACCGCTGTTGCGTTCTTTCGAATACACTTTAAACAACTCATCCAATGTTGTGAGTATCTCCTCTTCGTTTAAGCTGTCTTTATATTTTGTATTCAAACGTTCCCCTTCCCTGTCGCCGCCAATATGCAGATTGTAGTGACCATAAGCTGTACCAACAAAACCAATTTCTGCAGCTGGTGATCTGCCGCAACCATTGGGGCAACCCGTCATACGTAAAACAATTTCATCCTGCTGCAATTGATATTTTGAAAGAAGGGGTTCTATTTTATCAATCAACGAAGGCAGATAACGCTGTGCTTCAGCCAATGCTAACGGACAGGTATTAAATGCCACACAAGCCATTGCATTCTTTCTTAATGCACCAGCATCATATGTGTGAACATCTACTTCAAATTTTTTCAATAATACTTCAATAGCAGGTTTATCTTCTTCTTTAATATCAGCAAGAATTACATTTTGATTTCCTGTAAAACGGAAATTTACTTTCCCGGTTTGTGCAATTTCATACAATGCAGTTTTCAAAGCAATGGTTTCATCATCCAGCACTCTTCCATTTTCAACAAACACAGTGAAGTACCACTTGCCTTCATGATTTTGCTGCCAGCCATAATGATCTTTACGTGAAGTAAAGTTGTAAGGTTTTGTTTCTTCCAATTGAAATCCACAACGTTTTTCTAATTCATCTTTAAACGGTTCAACACCTAATTTATCAATGGTATATTTCAATCGTGCAAGTTTACGATCGCCACGGTTGCCATAATCTCGTTGAATGGTCATTACCTCATACACCGCTTTCAATACATTCTCTGTTGATACAAAACCAAGCACAGTTGCCAGTCTTACATAGGTTGCAGGATTACCATGTGTAGAACTCAGGCCACCACCCGCAGCAATATTGAAACCGATTAGTTTATTATTTTCAATGATCGCTATCAAACCCACATCATTCGTTAATACATCCACATCATTGTTCGGCGGTATTGCAATGCCAACTTTAAATTTACGTGGCAGGTAACGATCCTGGTATAGCGGATCTTCTTCTTTTTTATCAACAAGCTGTTCTTCATCAAGCCAGATATCATAGTATGCTCTTGTCTTTGGCAGAGCCATCACACTTATCTTATCTGCATATGCAAACACTTCTTCATGTATAGGTGATTCTTTTGGATGTGCACTGCATGTTACATTACGGTTTACATCGCCGCAAGCTGCAATGGAATCTAAATGAAAAGTATTGAACGATTGAATGGTTGGCTTTACATGCGATTTTAAAATGCCATGTAACTGCACTGTTTGTCTGGTTGTAATTTTGATCGTACCTGTTGAATGTTCACCGGCAATATGATGCAACCCGATCCATTGTTCAGGTGTTAAGAAACCACCGGGCAAACGCAAACGAATCATAAATGAATACAACCATTCGAGTTTTTTTGCTGTGCGTTCTTCTCTTCTGTCACGGTCATCCTGTTGGTACATACCATGAAACTTGATCAACGATTGATCATCTTCATACAATGCACCCGTTAAGTCTTCAGCAAGGCTTTCTTTCAACGTACCTCTTAAGCCATCGCTTGAAGTTTTGATCCGCTCAACAGGAGATAAATTATTTTTTTCACTCATTCTTTTCAATTTGTCCGAAAGTTTGAAGTCCGCAAGTCAGAAAGAATCACTTCGTTGCTTTATCTGTCTTCCGGTCTTTTCTGACTATTAACTATTGACTTCTCAATACACATCCTTTTCATATCGACCTTCTTTTTTCAATTGCTCCAGGTATTGTTGTGCTTCTTCGTTTGTTTTGTTTCCATGTTCTTCAATGATCTGGAGCATTGTTTGCTCCACATCTTTACTCATAGGGTCTTTTGTTCCACTGATATAAATAGAAGCACCTCCATCGATCCAATTAAAAAACTCACTTGCTTTTTCTTTAATGCGATGTTGCACATATACTTTCTCCTTCTGATCTCTTGAAAAAGCAAGGCTGATATTGGTGAGCACACCTGTTTCAACATAACTCTGTATTTCTGTCTGGTATAAAAAATCAGTTATAAAATGTTGTTCTCCAAAAAAGAACCAGTTTCTTCCACTTGCACCTGTTGCATCTCTTTCTGCAAGGAACGAACGGAAGGGCGCTATACCGGTACCGGGCCCAATCATGATCACATCTTTTTCAGCGGCAGGCAATTTGAAATTTTTATCCTTATGTACATAGAATGTAACAGTTGAGTTAACCGGCAAATCACCCAGAAATTCACTACACAAACCATAACGTTGCTCATCCTGTGACAGAAATGCATTCTTAGCTACAGTAATATGAATTTCATTTTCGCCATGTGCTGCAGGCGATGATGAAATTGAATATAATCGTGGTGCAATGGGCATCAATATTTTTACAACTTCTTCAAATTGTACAGCATCTCTTACAGGATAGATACGAAGCAGATCCACCAGATCCATTCTTGTATCAGGAATTTCCTGTTGAATTAGTGTTGCATATTTTTTAATTGTAGATGATAGCAAATAGCATATGTTCAGATTATGTGTAAGTAACTCTGAAACTGTTGCAGTAGCTTTTGCTGTTTCAATTACTTTGTTGCCTGCAATACCTGTGAGTGATAAAATACGTTCAACAACTTCCGCCCTGTTCTTTGGTACAATACCAAGGGTATCACCCGGCTCATAAATAATTGGCTCATCGGTACCGATTTCAATATGATACGTAGCTTTATTCGATCCCCGGTCATTCAAATTGATATTTGTAAGTACGGTACCGGTATAATATTTTTTACCGGTTGCTTTCTTTGCAATTACTGATGCTGTAATAGGTGCAGGAATTGCAGTTTGATTCTGCACTATCTGCAATACTTTTTCAAACCATAGCTTAGCATCCTCTTCATAATCCACATCACACTTTTGCAAAGGCACTACCTGTTTTGCTCCAAACTTCAGCAACTGTGCATCTACATCTTCACCTGTTTTGCAAAACATCGGATAAGAAGTATCACCTAATGCCAGCACACTGAATTTTAAATTGGGAAGCGACAGTTGGTTTTCATGAATGTAATCGTAAAACTTTTTAGCAGGGATCGGAGGTTCACCTTCACCCTGTGTACTGATCACTACAAAAAAGAATTCTTCTTTGGAAAGATCAGTGATACGGTACTGACTGAGATCAGCAAGCTTTACATTCACACCATGTTTCTTACCAGCAGCAGCTAATTGTGTTGCGAGTTTCTTTGAGTTACCCGTTTCGGTACCAAAAGCCAATGTAATTTTTTTGGTTACAACTGCTTTATGTTCCTGAACAGTTGCATTTCCATTACCATTCACTTTGCCATTGTTTACCAAACCCGACAAATAACCATTCACCCAAATCAATTCTTCTTTGGAATAGTTTTCAAAAAACTCGTGTAATTTTTTTAATCGTAGATCGCCAATCATAAAATGCATTATTTAACAGTCACTAATTCATGAAAAACAGAACCGGCTTTACTTGCCTGGTACCAGTTAAATTGTTCATGCAGCTTCACCACATCACCAATAATGACGAGTGATGGTGAGCTGAAGTTTTTAGTTGCAAAATCGATGGCGCAATCGTTAACTGTTGTTATATGGACCTGTTGAAATATTGTTGTGGCCTGCTCAATTACAGCAAGCGGCGTATTTGGCCTTTTAGAATGACGCAGGAGTAATTCTGCTAAACCATTCAGGTTGCGTGCAGCCATGTAAAACACTAACGTATCAGTTGATGTTGCCCATGTTTTCCATTGCTCACGACTGTAAAAACTACATGGATTAAATGTAATGAACTGAACAGCTTTGGCAAATCCTCTTGCTGTTAATGGAATACCTGCATAGGCTGATGCACCTGATGCAGCAGTAATACCCGGAATAATTTCAAAAGGAATATTTGCTTCCTGTAAACTTTGTAACTCATCGAGTACATTGCTGAAGAATGCCACATCACCACCTTTTAATCGTAAAACTGTTTTACCATTCTTTGCATGACCAACCAACAACTTATTAATATCTTCCTGCGCAACTGATCCATCATGATAACCCTGCTTACCGGTCATTAATACCAAAGCAGTTGGTTTTGCGTACAGATCAATGATCTCGGGATTTACCAAACGATCAACAATGATCACATCAGCTTCACCCAGTCGTTGTTGCAGTTTAACAGTAATGAGGTCGGCATCACCGGGACCTGCACCTGCTATGATTACTTTAGCCCCTCCCACCCTCACCGGAGTGGTTGGGAATGCAGCATGAGTAATTCTATTTTGTTTTTGTACTGACATATAAACTTCTTTACCTCATTCATCATTCTACTAATCAAGTAGGATTTTATCTCATAAAAAAACCTTTCGGTTTTTTATTGTATTAAAACTGCAGCAACTGTACTGTTGCTTGTTTCATCGATCAATACAGCGTTTCCGTTTTCACTAAGATTGCCGTAAGAATCAAACACAATTGGTGAAGCCGTTTTGATCACAGCTTTCACTATTTCATTCAATTTTATTTTTCCTTCTACAGGTAGTTGTTGTAATGTGTTTACATCCAGTTTATACTCCAGCTGTTTCACAACAGAACGTACCAGACGGCTGCCGTGCTGCAGGTAATATTTGTTACCCGTTATCAATGGCTTTTCATCCATCCAGCAAAGAATGACTTCCAGCTCATTGCTCACCTGTGGTTTGTTTTCAGATTTTACAATTGAATCGCCCCGGCTAATATCAATATCATCGGCCAACTGAATAGTTACACTTTGTGGTGCAAATACTTCCTCTACATCTACTCCACCAACTTCTAATGCGCTGATAGTTGTTTCAATTCCTGCAGGCAATACGGTAACTTTATCACCCTTTTTATAGATGCCACTTGATACTTGTCCGGCATAGCCACGATAGTCATGCAGATCTTCTGTTTGCGGACGAATGACTAACTGCACCTGAAAACGGGCATCGGTTAAATTAATGTCGTTATCAATTACAACTGCTTCAAGAAACTCAAGCAATGGTTTTCCTTCATACCATGTAATGATCTCTGATTTATCAACAATGTTATCGCCATTTAATGCACTGATGGGGATATAAGTGACATCTTTCAATCCTAATTGAGTTGCTACTTCAGCATAATCAATAACGATGTTGTTGTATATATCCTGTGAATATTCAACCAGATCCATTTTATTAATAGCGACAACTACATGTTTAATTTTTAGTAAAGAAGCAATGATGGAGTGACGACGTGTTTGCTCAACCACACCCTGTCTTGCATCAACAAGAATAATAATGAGGTTGGCATTACTTGCACCGGTGATCATATTTCTGGTGTACTGTACATGACCGGGAGCATCAGCAATAATGAATTTCCGTTTTGGTGTTGTAAAATAACGATACGCTACATCAATCGTAATCCCCTGCTCTCTTTCTGCACGAAGTCCATCGGTTAACAAAGCCAGATCAACAGATCCATCTGTACGGTTCTTTGTTGATTTTTCTAATGCTTCCAATTGATCGATGAGGATGTTCTTACTGTCGTACAGCAATCTTCCGATCAATGTGCTTTTGCCATCATCAACACTACCTGCGGTTATAAAACGTAATAAGTCCATAGTTGTAAAAAAGTCGGAAAGACGGTAGTCCGTAAGTCCGGTGATTCGTTTATACTTTTAAGATCAATTTCAAATTGCAGAGTCGTTCTCCGGACTTTTAACTTCCGGTCTTTCTGACTCTTAAAAATACCCATTCTTCTTTCTGTCTTCCATTGCAGCTTCGGTTACTTTATCATCAATACGTGTTTCACCACGTTCGCTGATGCGGGTTACAATAATTTCTTCAATAACTTCATCAAGGTTGGAGGCTGTTGATTCTACTGCAGCTGTACAGGTCATATCACCCACAGTACGGTAACGTACAGTTTTGGTGAGAACAACATCGTCATCTGCAAGTTGTACATGCTCACTCATTGCTACCAACTGTCCTTCATGTTCAATTACTTCACGCTCATGAGCGAAATAAATAGAAGGCAAATCAATTTTTTCTTTGCGTATATAATTCCAGATATCTAATTCAGTCCAGTTACTGATTGGGAACACACGAACATTCTCACCTTTGTGAATGCGCCCGTTATAGATATTCCATAATTCAGGACGTTGCAGTTTCGGATTCCATTGTCCAAATTCATCACGAACAGAAAAGATGCGTTCTTTCGCTCTTGCTTTTTCTTCATCTCTTCTTGCTCCACCAATGCAGCAATCGAATTTGAATTCTTCAATTGTATCAAGCAACGTATAAGTTTGTAACCAGTTGCGGCTGGGAAATTTTCCTTTGGGTTCTGTTAAACTTCTTTCTTTAATCGTATCTTCTACTTTACGAACGATCAAGGTTGCTCCTGCTTCGTTTGCTAACCAATCACGAAAATCTAAAGCTTCAGGAAAATTATGTCCTGTATCAATGTGCACTAATGGAAAAGGAATCTTGCCGGGTGCAAATGCTTTTTTAGCCAGGTGAACCATTACAATGGAATCCTTTCCACCGCTGAACAACAAAGCCGGTTTTTCAAATTGCGCCGCCACCTCACGGAAGATGTAAATACTCTCCGCTTCCAACTGCTCCAGGTAATTTAAATGATACTGACTCATGATTTATTTATTAGCCTACCTATCAAGTAGGGTTTAAGTGCAAATATAAGGTCAAAAGTGCCTAACACTTGTTTATTAATACGCAAACGTTTGCCGTGCTCAGGAATTATTTTCCACATCCGGTTCAGCATGCACATGCAGCCCACACTCCTTCTTGCTGCTATCCTCCCACCACCAGCGACCAGCCCTGAAATCTTCGCCCGGTTTGATGGCTCTTGTACAAGGCGCACAACCGATACTTACAAAGCCTTTATCGTGCAATGAATTGTACGGAATATGGTTTTGCTGAATGAAACTGTTGAGCTCATCCCATGTCCAATGCAGGATGGGGTGATATTTGATGATCTGGTTGCCCTCATCCCATTCGAGCTGAGATGTGTGCTGACGATCAGGGCTTTGCTCAGCCCTTAAACCGGTGATCCAAAGTTGCTTTCCTTTTAATGCACGCTTCAATGGCTCCACTTTACGGATGCCACAGCAATCCTTGCGGTTTTCTACAGATTCGTAAAAAGAATTAGGACCCTTTTCAGTAATAAATGCCTGCAACTTTTCTGCATTTGGATAATATGCATGAATGGGTTGTCCATACATTTCCAAAGTGCGGCTCCATGTACTGTACGTTTCAGTAAACATTCTTCCGGTATCAAGTGTGAACACTTCAACAGGAAGTTGTTGTTGAAATATGATATGACTGATGGCCTGATCTTCCAAACCAAAGCTTGTTGAAAAAACGATATTGTTTTTAAACCGTTCACTCAATAGTTGCAGACTTGCTGCAGGGCTTTGATCCCTCAACAAATTCTCCAGTTCTTCTATAGTTGATTGATGACTCATTGTTAATTCAGGTTTAAACCGGCTAATTCAAGACTTTTCTTTTTTAATTTTCTCACTTCAATATCTTCAATAATTGGTTCGGGCGAAAGGATGAGTGAACTGCCATTTTCTCTCCACCAGTTATTATTTTTCAATTCAGTTGCATGCAATACACCTACCAAATATTTACGATCACTTTCTGCATGCCATTCTTCAATCCACTCAAACCGTTCTTTAGGAATGTAATTCCAATCATCAAAACTTACATATACTTTCAAATAATAATCATTGGTTAATTCATTGGGTTGATGATAATACAATTTCTTATACTCATACTTGTAATCATAACGCAAAGCAGAAATATCGCTCAACACTGCTGATGCTGTAGGAAATGAACCGGCTCCTTTGCCGTAGAAAAACTGTTTATCAGAAAACGAGCTTTCTACCACTGCCCCATTGTATTCATTTTTTACAAAACTCAAATGATCGTCATGTTTCACAAACTGAGGTAATACAAAAGCAGCTACTTTACCATTCTGTAATTTCTTGGCTTGCCCAACTAAACGGATCTCCAAATTTTTTTCCCGGCCAACAGTTGCATCTGTCCCTTGTATATTCTGAATACCTGTAAATAATATATCGTCAGGATGAGAAACAATACCGTATGCATGCAATAACAGGATCACCCATTTATTTACAGCATCCCAACCATCTACATCCAATACAGGATCCGCTTCTGCAAAACCTAATTGTTGCGCCTGCAACAACGCCTGTTTGAAATCAAGCTTTTCTTCAAACATTTTAGTGAGAATATAATTAGTACTTCCATTTACAATACCCCTGATGCCGTGCAACAGATCGTTATCATAATACTCTTCGAGGTTACGTATAACAGGTATAGAAGCACAAGCAGATGCTTCATATAAAAATGAAATGCCTGTTTCGGTTTGAAGGCGGAGTAATTCAGGCAAATGTTCAGCAATCATTTTTTTGCTGGCGCTCACCACTTCTTTTCCATTTTTTAATGCAGTTGATACGATATAAAAAGCAGGTTCGCTTTCGTTGATCACTTCAACTATTACATTGATCTCTTCATCATTCAACAATATATGTTTGTCTGTGGTAAACAGCTCTGCAGGTGCGTTTCTTTTTTTATCAGGATTTTTAATGCAAACCTTTTTAATACTTGCATTGAGTGAAGGCGTTTGCTGTAATATTTTGTACAAGCCTTCTCCTACTACTCCAAAACCAAACAATCCGATCACTAATTTTTTATCTGATGACATAGTTAACTTGTTAATTGTTTTTTTAAATCTGCTTTTTGCGTTTGCTGTAAGAATGTGTTGATGGCTTTTGTGATTTGATCATACTCCAGCAAGAAACCATCGTGCCCGTAAAATGATTCAATGCTTTTGAAACTTGCACCACTGATGGTATTTGCAAGAAACTGTTGTTCACCGATGGGAAATAATATATCATTACTGATTCCTATTACTAATGTTTTTGCAGTAATTTCTTTCAATGCCAACTCAATAGAGGAACGACTCCGGCCAACATTATGAGCATCCATTCCCTTACTTAAAAAATAATAACTGAATGAATTAAATCGTTTCACCAGCTTTTCTCCCTGGTAACGTTGGTACGACTCACTTTTAAAATGATCCAGTTCATCATTGCTTTCTTCAATCTGACTGATGCCATACGCATCGTAATGACGATATGAAAGCAATGCAATACTCCTTGCTGCAATTAATCCTGCACTGCCTGCATTTTCTGTTTTATTTTTCCATGTTTGATCTGCTTCAATAGCCAGTCTTTGCGATGCATTGAATGCAATGCCCCATGCTGAATGAAAAGCATTTGTTGCAATGGGTACAATATGCTCAAACAATTGTGGTTCTTCAATGGCCCACTCTAATAATTGCTGCCCGCCCATACTGCCACCAATTCCAAGATGAATTTTTTCAATGCCTAAAAACTTCCGTAAAGGATCATAGGCTCTGATCATGTCTTTTGTAGTGAACCAGGGAAACTCATGATAGTAAGGTTCATTGCTCAATGGATTTATATCCAATGGTCCCAGGCTGCCATATGCACTGCCGGGCATATTCACACACACAATGAAATGCTTGGCCGGATCAAACAATTTTCCGTCACCAACTAAACCACTCCACCATTCTGAAGGATCGCTGCTGGCGGTTAATGCATGAAAAATCCACACTGCATTATCTTTTGCATCATTCAATTCACCCAACGTTGTATATGCCAAATGATATTCATTGAGCAAAGCTCCTGATTCAAGCCTGAATGGTTTATTGTATGTAAAGACCGAAGCCTCTCCTCTTGATCTCCTCTCCGGAAGAGAGGAGAGACCCGACTGTGAATGATCACTCATCTTTTTAAATTAAGCATTTCAACATTTAATATCTAATCGACTTTCGTCACTTTCTTTTTATCCGCCTATATAAATAAGCAAGGGCTACGCTCAGATGGCCATCCCTTTCGGTGGAGGTCTGGAAGGGGCACTTATCCTACCAATTCTTTTTCAAATACTTTTTGAAAAGCCTGTTCGATATCTGCTTTTATATCATCAATATGTTCAATACCTACACTAAAACGAACAAGATTGGGTGCAACGCCACTTGCAATCTGTTCTGTTTCGCTCAACTGTTCATGCGTTGTGCTTGCAGGATGAATCGCTAATGTTTTTGCATCGCCAACATTTGCAAGATGACTTACAAGTTTTAATGAATTAATAAACTTAGCTGCATTTTCTTTTCCACCTTTAATTGCTACCTGCAACACACCTCCAAAGCCATTGGTTAAATATTGCTTCGCCAGCGCATGATAGGGATTGCTTTTCAAACCGGGATACAATACATATTCAACTGATGGATGTTGCTCCAGCCATTCTGCCAGGTTCTGTGCATTGTCAACATGCCGTTGTACCCTGAGCGACAATGTTTCCAATCCTTGTAATAATAAAAATGAATTAAACGGACTTTGTGAAGAACCAAAATCTCTCAACCCTTCTACACGTGCACGAATGATGAATGCAATATTTGGTAAGCCCAGTGGGTTACCTTCGCCAAATACATCCCAGAATTTTAACCCATGATATCCTTCACTTGGCTCTGTAAACTGAGGAAACTTTCCGTTACCCCAATTGTAATTGCCGCCATCAACAATTACACCGCCAATAGTTGTACCATGTCCGCCAATCCATTTGGTTGCACTTTCAACCACAATGTTGGCACCATGTTCAATAGGGCGGAATAAATAACCACCAGCACCAAATGTATTATCAACGATCAATGGCAGATCATATTCTTTTGCTAAGTCAGCAAACTTTTTAAAATCAGGAATATTTAAACGGGGGTTCCCTATTGTTTCCAGGTAGATGGCTTTTGTATTTTTATCGATATGCTTTACAAAACTTTCAGCATCATCTCCATCTGCAAAGCGTGCTTCAATACCTAATCGTTTGAATGCAACTTTGAACTGATTATAAGTTCCACCATATAAATAAGTGGTAGTAACAAAATTATCACCAGCTTGTAAAATATTATTGAGTGCAAGAAATTGCGATGCCTGTCCACTGCCAACTGCTAATGCAGCTACACCGCCTTCCAGCGCTGCGATGCGTTGTTCAAACACATCGGTGGTTGGATTCATGATACGGGTGTAAATATTTCCGAATTCTTTTAAGCCGAATAAGTTGGCTGCGTGTTCGCTGTTATCAAAACCATAAGATGTTGTTTGATAAATAGGTACTGCCCGTGCTTTTGTTGTAGGGTCAATTTGTTGTCCTGCATGTAACTGTAATGTTTCAAAATGCAATGCTGTGCTCATAAATAATATTTAATGATGAAAGATGTTTTAAAAATTGGAGAAACTGTGTGTGGACCTCCCCGTCAGGCGGGGTCGGAAATAAGTTGGTATGCCTTACGGCATACAACAAATACAACAACACTGCATAGCTGCAGTAAAACTAATTCGTGTATTGTTGTTGCGATTGTTCATATAAGATGAATACCCGACAAAAATAGTCGGCTTTTCTGATGTATACAAAAAAGAATTTGCAAAAGTTTTGCCAATGCTTTTAATAACAACTGTTTGTTTCAACTGCATATCTTTCGTTTTTTGATGTTCTGTTCTTATGTCACATATCAAAAAAAAGGCTTATCGAAAAACTTGCCTGCATGAACAAACCTGTTCAAAACAAAAAAGCTCATCCGATAAAATCAGATGAGCCCGTTATTTGTAATAACTGTTTAAGCTTTGTATCTGACTTATCGTTCCGCCGCGGCGGATGGAATTGGCACCTTTTCTCAATATCCGGCATTGCTGAATGAGAGAGAGGTTGTCAAGGCTTCATCGGGCCATTACCCTCTGCCTTTCTTGATAAGTGTCCTGTATTAACAGGATTAAAAGAACTGCCGCAAAGTTAGGAGCAAAACAATTAAAGCACCAAATTTCTTTAACTATCAGTCGTTAGATAACAGGTTGCATTTCTCTTGTTAAGATGAGTGCTGCAAGCACAGATGGAATAAGTGCTCTAAGCAGGGCTTTCTTTTCACTATCTGTTTCATACTTTAATGGGATTGTAGCTGTTACTTTTTTTTGAGGTACTGCTTCATTTTCAAACATCACTTCAATTTCACTTTGTTCGTTAATCGTAAAACGGAATTGATCATGCTCTTCTGTAGTAGCCAATCCTTTTTTCATCTGCTCATCGTCATACTGTATGCGGCCCAGTGTATAGCCATATTCATTTCGAATAAGTTGAAACAGTTTATTGAACATTCGTTTGCCGATGAAAATACTGCGTTTCATCACTCCGTTTTCCAACCGGAAACTCTCTGTAGAAGGACTTAGTTTTAAAGTGAACCGATGTTCCTCCTTGCCGTCGTGAAGAATCATTTGAACAGCGTTGTAAACAGCTATGCCCATAAGTGTAAGTTTTGCTTTTATATTTGGCAGGTCGTAATTGAACCATAAGTTAGCACGAAGCACCGCAAATCAAAACAGACGAACCCTCTATTTTTCCACATAACAATTATTTAATATTGGCAACCTCTTTTGTGTTGAACCATATAACTTCCGCCCCCTTTCTTTCTTCAACAGCTAATGAGTTGGAAACCATTGTAAGCCCAATCTAAAAACCTAATAACTTTAGTAATGGATTTCAAGGTAAATTCGCTGACCGGCCCGGAAGGGCAGTGAGGAGAAATAAATTATGAGTGAAATCAGCAACGACCAGATAGAAGTTTCAGGTGCACGGGTGCATAACCTGAAAAACATTGATGTCAGTATTCCCAAGAATAAACTGGTTGTCATTACCGGCATCAGTGGCAGCGGTAAATCATCATTAGCATTTGATACCATCTATGCCGAAGGCCAACGACGTTATATGGAAACCTTCGGTGCCTATGCCCGGCAATTTGTTGGTGATATGGAGCGGCCTGATGTTGACAAGATCACCGGCCTTTCTCCCGTAATTTCTATTGAACAGAAAACAACCAATAAAAATCCCCGTTCAACTGTTGGTACAATAACAGAGGTGTATGACTTTCTGCGTTTGCTCTTTGCAAGAGTTGGTGAGGCTTATTCTTATAACACCGGAAAAAAAATGGTTAAGTGGAGTGAAGAAGAAATTGTAGAAAATATTTTTAGACGATTTGACGGTGAAAAAATTTCTTTACTTGCTCCTTTAGTAAGAGGACGTAAAGGCCATTACCGTGAGTTGTTTGAAGAAACAAGAAAGAAGGGTTTTGTGAAAGTAAGAATCGATGGTGAAATAAAAGATCTTGCTCCTAAGATGCAGGTTGACCGTTATAAAATTCATGATATTGAAGTAGTGGTTGATCGTTTGAAAGTAAGCGATGATTTTAAAGTACGCATCAGCCAGAGTGTACAGCAAACATTAAAGCTTGGTAAAGATCTGATGATGGTAGCTGTAGAAAAAGAAGAATCAAAATCTAAAAACCAAAATCCAAGATCCAATACATCGAATGATAAAACGCTTTTTGAAAATTCGGAGAGTGATGTATATAACGCTCCTGTTGATAGAAACATAGTCCTTTTTTCTAAACAATTAATGTGTGAGGATACAGGGCTTAGTTATGAAGAACCATCGCCCAATGCTTTTTCTTTTAACAGTCCTTATGGCGCATGCCCTACCTGTAAAGGATTGGGAAATGTATATACCATAGACATGGATGAAGTGATCCCCGATCAATCTAAACAATTAAAGAAGGCGGTATTGCTCCGTTAGGTGAAGAACGGGATGCCAGTGTGTTTCAACAGGTAGTTCAATTTGCAAAAAAACATAAGATCAAATTAGATACAGCTGTAAATGATTTACCAAAAGAACAGTTAGACCTTATTTTATTTGGTGATAAAAATATCAGCTCAGCATTAGTAGTTGATGTAAATGATGAAAGTATTCCCCATGAATACACGGGAAGTTATGAAGGCATTATCCCTATGCTCAAAAGATGGTTTGCTTCTGCCAACAGTACAGAGGCTTTACGTGAATGGGTTGTTCAATTCATGACATTACAAACATGCAGTACCTGTAATGGTGCAAGATTAAAAAAAGAAAGCCTGTGGTTTAAAATTGATGACAGGAATATTGCCGAGCTGAGTGATTTGAACCTGGATAATCTTGCAGCCTGGTTTGATGGACTTGAACTCCGCATCAGCAACAAACAGGCAACCATCGGAAAAGATGTGTTGAAAGAAATCAGTGAACGTTTGCAGTTTTTATTGAATGTTGGATTAACGTATCTCACATTGAACCGTTCAACCAGAACATTGAGTGGAGGTGAAAGCCAACGGATTCGTTTGGCAACACAAATAGGATCGCAACTGCAGGGCATCACTTATATTTTAGATGAGCCAAGTATTGGATTACATCAACGGGATAATCACCGGCTGATTGATGCATTAAAAAATTTAAGAGATGTTGGTAATAATGTTATAGTTGTTGAACATGATAAAGATATTATGCTTGCAGCTGATCATTTGATTGATGTGGGTCCAAAAGCAGGTAAACATGGTGGTACTATTGTATCAGAAGGCACACCAACAGAAGTACTTGCTTCAGGAAGTGATACTGCCAAATACCTGAACGGTGAAAAAACGATTCCTGTACCGTTAGAAAGAAGAAAGGGAAATGGAAAAATCATTGAACTCAAAGGTGCAACTGGCAATAATTTACAAAACGTAAGCATCCAGCTTCCGCTGGGAAAATTGATTGTAGTTACCGGAGTAAGCGGCAGTGGCAAAAGCACTTTGATCAATGAGACACTCTATCCTATTCTCAGCAAGTATTGCTACGATTCTAAAGCAAACCCGATGCCTTATAAGTCGGTTAAAGGATTAGAGCATATTGATAAAGTAATTGAAATTGATCAATCGCCCATTGGCCGTACACCCAGAAGTAACCCGGCAACCTATTGTGGTTTTTTTACTGAAATCAGAACACTGTTTGCAGCAATTCCTGAAGCAAAGATCAGGGGCTACAATGCAGGTCGTTTTTCATTCAATGTAAAAACAGGACGTTGTGATGTATGTGAAGGTGGAGGTATGCGTGTAATTGAAATGAATTTTTTACCTGATGTATATGTGCATTGTGAAAAATGTAATGGCAAACGATACAACCGTGAAACGTTAGAAATAAGATATAAAGGAAAATCAATTGCTGATGTATTGGATATGACAGTTGAAGATGCCGTTGAATTTTTTCAACCGGTTCCATACTTGTATCGTAAAATTAAAATACTGGCCGATGTTGGGCTTGGCTATATAACCCTTGGGCAAAGTGCTGTAACCTTAAGTGGTGGGGAAGCACAAAGGGTAAAGCTTTCAACTGAATTGGGGAAAAAAGATACAGGCAAAACCTTTTACATTTTAGATGAGCCTACTACCGGTTTACATTTCCAGGATATTGAACATTTGTTAAACGTGTTGCATAAACTAAGCGACAGAGGTAATACCGTGCTGGTAATTGAACATAATATGGACGTTATAAAAGTGGCTGATCATGTAATTGATCTGGGGCCTGAAGGTGGTGATGGTGGTGGTAAAGTTTTATTTGAAGGAACCCCCGAAGATTTAATTCATAGTAAAGAAAGTTATACAGCACAATTCCTGAAAACCGAGCTATTGAACATTCCATAAAAAAAAGTGCCCCCCGACCAAGGGGGGCAAAAGGATAGAGTACGGACCAAGAGAAACAAAGCAAAGCATGGTGAAATAAATATCGGCCCTTGGTTCTCTTAACAGATTTTCACAGGATTGGAAAACATTTGGAGGGTACGGACTAACGTTTATTACATACTTTGCTTAGTGAGTTAAGAAAATATTTTCAGTTGAATCATAGAAGTAAAAAAAGCAAAGCATGGTGAAATAAATATCGGTCTCTGGTTCTCTTATTAGATTTTCACAGGATTGGAAACTAAGAGATAGGGTACGGACTAACGTTTATTGCATACTTTGCTTAGTGAGTTACAAGTATAATTTTTTCTTGAAAATGAATAATAAAATGTAAAGTGAAATTAACCCGATGCGTAAAAGCCATATTGTAATTTGTGGGTTGGGTAAAGCTTTCGCTTTGGATTTTTGAATCTCGGTTTTCATGTTTTAGGATTTGGGTATGGATAAAAAAGAATTCTATTTGTTTTCTAAAAATATTGCGGGCATTTCATTGAGTTTTTGTTTTTAAACCAATCAGCATATACATCACCAATCTTCCAGGTTAATCGAAACGTACTTGAATAATAAGAATCGTTTCTGTTTGGATTACCTCTTTTCTTACCCGGTTGATAAGGTGTATAACCTGGATTTGAATTAGGATAAAATGAACTTGGGTTAGATAAGTATTTTGCTATTGCTGCCTGGCTGGGTGACAGATATTGATCAAATAAAGCCAGATCAATAAATTTGTTACTTACATCATCAATATAATCACTTCCTGTTTTGCGATGAATAAATTCAATTCCAAAAGTAATTCGCTCTGTAAGATCATATTTGATACCGATCCCTAATGGAATATTATAAGAAACCAAACTGTACTCAGGAATTCCTGTTTCAGCCATTCCCTGTCCTTCCAGGCGTAATGGTTTCAAATCAACCCATGATTCAACACCTGTGGGGTCTTTGTATAATCCTTGGGGATTAAATTTAAATACACCAATTCCTCCAATCAAATAAGGTCTGAACCTTGGCAGGCCCCAACCATTCTTTAAACTGATGAATGCAGTGGGATATACTTCAATTCCTGCATATCCTTCCAGCAATGGGGAACGGAATGTTAGATTTCTGTATTTACGTGACCCTTCCCATGTATCTGCAGGTTGTTTTTGTTTTACAAGACGATCATCCCCTTCCATTTGACCAAGATTACCTGCAATGCGGAAACCAATCCACTCTGATGGATAATAAGATGCAGAAATACCACCTATAAAATTTGTAACTGGAACATTATTGTCTTTAGGTCCATAAGTTCCTTTACCTCGGTTACCACCAAGATCACCCAGAAAATTCATGGGGCCAATATTCAATCCAATTTCAAAACGGGAATTAGCTGTTGTTAAACCAACCTGTGCGTTCAGTAATTGAACGCAAAAAGAAGAAAGCAAAAAAACGTACAGGAAAAATTGAAACGTACGAATTTTCATAGAATTGGTTATTTGGTTTTTCTGATACTGGATATTCGATAGCAATATTAGAAAAACAATCTTGAACTTCAAAACTATTTCTTGCTGAATTTTAGTATAAACCCTTGCTATCATAGGCTTTTAGGGGTATTTACTTGTGGTGTGCGGTAAAATTACTTATTCATTTTTAAAAAAACGAATCATTTCTATATGTTCTATTTCATCTTCGAGGTAAATGGCACTTGTTTGTTCAAAACCGAGTGATGTATAAAAATTCAAAAGATAATATTGTGCACCAATCTTTATATTGGTTTCACCAAATAGTAAAGCACTTTGCTTAATTGCTTCCTGCATCAAGGCTTTTCCTGCGCCTGTTCCTCTTGCAGCAGGATTTGTAACTACCCTGCCTATGGAAGGCTCATTTGTATACGAAACTCCTGCGGGCAATAACCGTACATATGCCATCAGTTGAGCTTCTTCATTGAGCCCCATCAAATGCCAGCCTTTCTGATCCTTATAATCAGCATCCTGGTACACACAGTTTTGTTCCACAACAAATACTTCATTACGCAACCATATGATGTTATACAATTCATAAGGCGTTAAGGCTTCAAAATTTTTTAAGATCCAATTTAGTTTCATCATCTTCCGGGTGTTGGAACAACGGGTAAACTTTCATTTCCATTTTCATTTACCGATTGTACTGCAAAAAAATAATTGTCTTTTGAATAAGGAAGCTTCATACTTGTTTCAGTAGTAAAGATTTTTTTCTGCCACACTGCACTTGTTGTTTCACGCAACAACACATAATAACCTTTTACTTTACCTGTTAATGATTGTTTCCAGCTTAGTAATGAATAGTTGGTAAGGCTTCTTGTTTCAATCTTCACTTCCTGTGGCATCGATGGTGCTTTGGCAAGATTAGCCAGTGAAGCTAAATTAATACCGGTGTTTTTTGCGAGGTAAATAAAATCCATAAACTCAGGCAGATCGCCGTATTGCACTCCTTTGTCGGTACGTATATCCTGATGCTGATGGTCAAAATTTTCATTCATCTCTGTAATGCGTACCGCCGCAAATCCTTTTTGAACAAAAGAAGTATGATCACCACCACGCAGAAACCGATCGTTACGATAGACCATTACTACTTCTAGATTATTAACATACCGCTCCCCTGTTTCTTTTACATAACGGGCAAGTTGTCTCGACTTACCATCATTTTCCAAACCAAGGTTCCGGATATTAGCTGCATTTTTATCCAGTTCATAAGCGGGCAATCCTTCACTAAACACACGAACCCTTGTATTATCAATGATCATTGTTTCTGTGCTGTTGTTTGAACCCATGATATCGTTATTCAAAACAGCTTCAATGATCCAATTTTGATCTTTGGCTTTTCCTGCCAAAAAGTTTGCACCAAGCAATCCTTGTTCTTCACCACTAACTGCTACAAAAATGATAGTTGCAGAAAATTCATATTGACTCATAATGCGAGCACATTCCAATACAGCTGCAACCCCGCTTGCATCATCATTTGCGCCAGGTGCAACACTTGTTGCATTCATAACATCAGTTACACGGCTATCCAAATGTCCACTGATAACAAAGATGCGCTGATCAGCAGGATTAGTTCCTTTCAAAATCGCCATAGAATTGCCGAGATTCACCGGTTTGCTGATACGTCTTCCATCTGGCTGTAGTGTAGTGGTATCAACCATCGCCGTCATTCGTCCTTTCGATTGTTTGGCAAACTCTTTAAACTTTGAAACCACCCATTCCCTGGCAGCACCAATTCCCTGCTTTGGATCGGCAACTGTACTCATTGTATGACGGGTGCCAAAACTCACCATCTTTTGAATATATGCTTTGAGTGAATCCGTTGAAATAGCATTCACCATTTTTTCAATTTCAGGATCACGCTGGATAGTGGTTTGCGCAGTTGTTCCTTTGATAATAAACAAACAAATAAAAACGAATAAACAAACTTGCTTCATATAGTTGATTGATTAATAATTATACTTTTCTTTCCAAAGTTGTTTTAAAAATTTTCGTAGTTCATCTTCCCTTGCATTTTTACCCGGTTCAAAAAATGTTGTTCCCTTGATCTTCTCAGGTAAATACTCCTGAGCAGAGAAATTATTTTCATAACTGTGCGAATACTGATAGCCTTTACCATAATCCAGGTTCTTCATCAATTTTGTTGGAGCATTGCGGATATGCAGTGGAACAGATAAATCGCCAAATTGTTTTACAGCTGCCATCGCATTTCCAATAGCAACTGTTGACGAATTACTTTTTGCACTTGATGCAAGATAAATGACACATTGCGACAAAATAAGACTTGATTCAGGATAGCCAATTTTATTCACCGCTTCAAAGGTTGCATTGGCCAATAGCAAAGCATTTGGATTTGCATTACCGATATCTTCACTTGCAAGGATCAATAATCTTCTTGCAATAAATTTCACATCCTCTCCCCCTTCAATCATGCGGGCTAACCAATAAACTGCTGCATTGGGATCACTGCCCCGGATAGATTTAATAAAAGCTGAAATGATGTCATAATGCTGTTCGCCGCTTTTATCATACAAAGCCATTTTTTGCTGAATGGTCTGCAACACTAATTCATTCGTGATGACTAAAAGATCAGCACTTGAAGAATCGGCTACTATTTCCAGTAAGTTCAACAACTTTCTTGCATCACCACCACTTAAACGAATCAGCGCTTCTGTTTCTCCCAACTCAATCTTTTTTACTTTCAACAGTATATCTTCATTAATTGCTTTGTTTAGGAGTTGCAGCAAGTCTTTTTCTTCTAATGATTTTAATACAAATACCTGGCAGCGGCTGAGCAAGGCGCTGTTTACTTCAAATGAAGGATTTTCTGTAGTTGCGCCAATCAAAGTAATGATGCCTTTCTCAACAGCACCCAACAGTGCATCCTGCTGACCTTTATTGAACCGATGAATTTCATCAATAAATAAAATAACTTTCGATAGTTGCTTTGCCTGTTCAATGACTTCTCTTACTTCTTTTACGCCGCTGCTGATGGCACTGAGTTGGAAATATGTAGCCTTTACTGAATGTGCTATGATATGAGCGATGGTTGTTTTGCCAACACCGGGTGGACCCCACAAAATCATACTGGGAATATTGCCACTGGCAATGGCCTTTTGCAGAATCCCTCCTTCACCTGTGAGGTGTTGCTGACCAACAAGATCATGAAGTTCTTTGGGTCTTAAACGTTCTGCTAATGGAGCCTGCTGCATAATGGCAAGTTATACCATTTATTAATAAATTAATAGTTGAATGAGATTGTAAGATGCCGAATGAAAAATAAAAACTTAAAAATATTCATTACCTATTTCTTCTTTCGGAATTACAGATTAGATGCTATGGATTATAGAATTTTAAAAAAGCATCTATTTTATTAAAGGCATCAAAATAAGTAGCTGCATCCCAATCCCCATGTCCACCATTTGGATAAAATACATATTGATTGGGAACTGAAACATTGTTTAATTTATCCCGAAGAAAGGTTGACTGTGATGCGGGTATCAAAGGATCCAGGCCTCCGTGTAATAACATTGTGGGCGGACTCCCGGCTATTGCAAAAGTAGCAGGAGATGATTGCTGATAAATAGTTGGATTTGCTGTTGGGTTTGTTCCGGTTACATTAAACAGCAATAAAGGAAGCAATGGATTAGGGGGATTATTGTACAACTGTGTTAATTCAGTTGGACCGAAAAATGATACAACCGCCTTTACTTTAACAGGTGAAGTATATTTATAAGATTGTAATAATGCGAGGTGGCCGCCTGCACTGGCTCCAATTAAAATAAATGTGCCTGAAATTTTATATTCGCTGCGTTTACTGTTAATAAACTCAATACATTTTTTAACATCCAGTTCCTGTGCAGGAAAAATATTTTGTCCATTCACAACTAAACGATAGGTGATATTGAAGATGGCATATTTCGGCAATCTTCTTTTCATTGTATCTACAAAAGGAGTGAAATCAGCTTTGTCTCCTTCAGCCCAGCCACCACCATGTATCATAACCATTACAGGTGTACTTGCCTCTGAACGATTGGCCGGCAGATAAACATCCATCTTGTTTCGTGGATCTGATCCATAACTTACATTGAGGGTCGTTTTTGCTATAGCAGGATCATCTGCAATCGTTTTATCTTTCTTTTTACAAGAGAGTAAAGAATGAATACAGAACAAGAGCAGGAAAGAATATTTCAGCATAGCATGACTTTACCCTAAAGAAACGAATAAAAAAGAAACAGACCTGTTAAAAAATCAATTGTTACTTGCGGAGTTGATATCCCCGCTATTCTTACCAGGAAACAAATGAGCATATTGTTTTAAGAGTCGGAACGTAATTGATATGTGCATACCTAAAATCACTGAATAAAAAAGCATAAACCAAACCACAGCCTTCATCATTTTCAACATAAATGCTGCTGATAGTGGTGACTTGCCATTCTGCATTGCCGTTACCTGGCTCACTGCATCATTTAAAATGACCGGGTTGCTGATGATGGAAACAGACTGGACAATATTCATGATCATAAATACAAGGGCAACGTATGCATTCACTTTGATGAGATCTTTCATGTTTGATTTTAATGGCCTGTTGCTATCAATCCCTTTAACCAGGAAAATAAAACTGGTGAAACTGTACATAACAACAGCTGCTATTAAAAACACAGATAATAATAAAGCAGGATTATTTAAGGCAATCAAGAGTGCAAACAAACATGCAAAGCCAAGAATAGCTGCGATGATGATAAGGAAGTAAGAAAGGATGCGATATAAAAATATTTTATTCATA
>JANMOR010000522.1:0-2781 GCA_031369435.1 Chitinophagaceae bacterium | reverse complement strand
GACAGATCCGAAGAAATCAATTTGTTTATCTGCTGTGCTGCTTTAAATTACCTGCAACATGGCAAAAAATTCTTTCACACTTCCAATGGAAGTAAATCCATCCGCATTGGTAAAAATGCGGAAGCGTTGCGGATCAACTGTTTCCAATTCATCAAACAATTTGATAATATCTGAAAGCGGACCACATGTTTTACGTGGTACAGCAACTTCACGAATGATCACCTGCACAGCAACAGAATCGCTGCTGCTATCGCCTTTATCGTCAGTTACTTTCAATTCAAATTTATAATCACCTGCTGCTAATCCTGTAACTGTTGTAATTGCTTTTGTTGCATCTGTAATAACAGGTGTGTTTGGCCCGCCGGCCAAACTCCAGTTGAAGATCAATACGTTTCCTTCCGGATCAGTAGAATTATTTCCATTCAATGTAAATGATCCGTTAGGAGGGATGGTTACCACCTGGTCGGGCCCTGCATCTGCTTTTGGCGGCAGGTTTGGCGGCGGTGCAACAGTGATGATGACCCTGTCAGATGCAGAAGCATTATCATTATCTGTAACAATTAATTCAAATTCATACACACCAGGCTGCAATCCTGTTACAAATGTTTTATCTAAAGAAGGCGAAACAATTGTAACAGCCGTTCCACTTACCTGGTTCCATTTAAAAGCTATAATCGTTCCATCTTCATCTTTTGAATTAGTTCCATCAAGTAACAAAGCATTGCCGGTTGATGGCAATAAAACAATTGTCCGGTCGGGTCCTGCATCGGCAACAGGTGCTTTGTTTTCTGCAGGTGGTGCAGGGTTTACAGTTATCTGAACGGTATCCCGTGCAATAGAACCTTTATCATCTGTTACACTTAATTCAAAAACATAAACTCCTTCTACCAGATCTTTTACATTTGTTTGTGCACTGGTTGAAGTAATGATAGATGGTTCAGGTTGTGAAGGACCTGACAATTTAATCCATTGGAAGAATGTAATACTTCCATCAGGATCGGTTGATGCTGATCCGTTTAATGTAACAGTAGCTGTTGATCTTGCCACATTACTTGCCGGTAATGTAACTGTTTGATCAGGACCTGCATTTGCAACCGGACCTTTGTTTGGAATATCCGGAGCAACTACATCATTAACGATATATTGAATCGGCGGACAATCGGAGCAACACCTGTAAGGAAGATAAAAATCGGCTATCACTGTTCCATGTTGCAATTCATCCAAAATATTAGCATTGGCCGCTTTCATGATGATGCGGATATTTCCATCATCATCTGTTTTGATTTCTTGATGATCTTGAAATCCCACTGCTTCAACAACCAATGTATAAGGTATGATGCTACTTGTAAATTTGAATGAACCATTATTAGTGGTAGTTGTACTTTCTCCTGTTTCAGCAACAGATACAATAGCACCGGCTATTGGGTTTTCATCTTCATCCAATATAAAACCACTGGCAATGCTTTGCTTTTCTTTTATCTCGTCTGTGCCAAGCATTAATCTTTGCCCATCGCTATTTCTTAATCCACCCAATTCATTGCTCTCTGTTCCACGGTTGAGTATAACTGAGCCAGTTCTTCTTTTACGTGCATGATAAACAATAATAAATGTGCCGCCCATCGGCACCCCTGCTTTATGCTGAATACCGGGATGAAGTTTTGTGAAATAACCAAATTGGCGAAGACGTGTAAGCATCAGGTAACGCCGCATATAATCTTTCTTGAGAGAAAGCAAAGCACTGCATTTACAGTTATAGATCAATACATCTAAATGATCCATCAAATCTTCAATCAACAATAACATCATGAGTATGGCTGCAAAACCATTACCTGTTGTAGCAAGCCGTGCTAAGGAGTTTGTACTGTTGTTAACCAGTATTCTATTGGTACCCGTGTTCATTTCTGCATCACCCGCTATTCCCCCGGGCTGCGCATCAGAGTTTACTACATTGGCACCATCTGCTGTTTTAGATTGTTGTGAACGGGTGAAAATGCTGAAGATGGCTTTTAAACTTTTAGCATACTCGCCTAATTTTTCGGTAGCACTGCAATAAGCTTTTACATCAAACTCAGCAAGATCTTCCGTTAATAATGTTGAGAGACGAATGATCCCTAATGGAATTTTAAAGAAGTTGAGCAAAGCAAGATAAATGGTTGACATCTGCCCGGTTAAATTATCGGGTATATCATCGTTGTCATCATCCTGTACGTTAATACCAAAGGCTTCAAAAAAAGTTTCAAGGGTGAGTGTTTCATCTGTAAGGCCTTTGCGGTGGAGAAATTCGATCATCACCCCTAATGATCTATCCTTGATCACATATCCTTTACTGCATACATCAAATAAATCTACCTGCGATACTTCACCTGCCAATGTGATTTTACGTAAGAATGCATTTACTAATCCAAACGTAAAATCATAATAGTATTTCAACTCTTTACAAAGCATGCATAAAATTTCTCGACGCATACTGTCATACATCGATTCAAGATCCTGGAAATGACAAAGCATTTCTAATGCATCTCTTGAACCTTCTAACCTGTTGAATGAATTGAGTTGCGTATTGATCCCCTTTCCTGTATCTGTACTCAGGGCAATAATATCAACCGGTAAGCGGTTTTTATGAATTTGTTGTTTTACCTGTTTTAATACATGCACATAAGATTTACCAACAATACCTTCTATCCTTAAAAAATTATATGGCTCGAGGTCATAATTCAATGGCACAGTTATAAAATCATCTGATGCATTGTATTGAATGGCATGATATGAAAGATTACGTTT
>JANMOR010000485.1:0-6214 GCA_031369435.1 Chitinophagaceae bacterium | reverse complement strand
GGTGATGACTTCTCCGTTAAGCCCTCTCCGCTGTCAAACGACATGATGCTGATATTTCCTGAGGATTTTTTGATGATAGTTTTAACGACAACTGAATTGGCCATATACTCTATTATTTCAACAATAATATGTGCCTTTGATTTTTCTAATTCACTATCATCTGTTTTTGGATGAAGAATTTGGGTGTCCATAAGTTTAGCTTATTTGATTCGATTTATTTTAACCCGAAAAGGCATTTATCTAATACGTAAAATTCTGCTACTTCCGGTGGCTCCTGTTACAGGCATCTGTAAATAATTTATATGATTCACACTCCGGGGGCATTGCAGAAGCAACATACTTACGTGGTTATACAAAAAAAAGTCCCTGCTAAAAAGCAAGGACGTTAACCAAAACCAACTGCTATACGGAAAAACAGTTTACTATTGAAAGGCGATATAAAGATGAGCAGCTTTTTTCTGCTCCTGTTACAAAATCTATTCAAATATTTGCATAATTCACACATTAACCAAATTCAAAAACAAACTTCGATTGGCTATTTACAGAACTTTTCTTCCCTGGATAATGCGTATAAGAACAGCAATAACCGCAATTACAAGCAGTATATGAATTATGCCGCCTGCATTAAAAGCAAAATAGCCTACCAGCCAGCCAATAATAAGAATAACAGCGATGATGTACAATAAATCTTTCATACTAAGATAATTTTATGAATGAATAAAAAATAGCAAATCCAATTATTTTGTACCCCGATTACAAGCCGGCAATAATCAACCGTAACTCTTCTTTTGTTTTACCAAGTTTAGCCTGCAATCTTCCCAGCATCTCTTCAATCTTTCCTGTCTCAAACATCAAATCATTATCAGTTAGTATGGCAAACCGTTGTTTCATTTTACTTTTTTGCTCACTCCAGTTTCCTTTCGCTTCGTTTACATTCATTATATCAGTGTTTTTAATAGCTTTCATAAAATTGGCATTTATTTTAAACACATCCATTACATCATTGGTACTTTCACTTGCAGGATTCACACATTTTTCGTTTCGGTTTAAAAAGAAATAAAAATGATTTGATAGTACATTTTATCCCTTTTTATTTACTAATCCGTTTGGCCAGGTGCATGCTTTTTTCATATTCAATAATTGTATGCAGCACTTTTAATTTTTCTTGTATGCGGTTTTTCAGATTACTGTGAAATTTATTTTTCCCGGCTTCTGAAAGCGCCAGTTCATAATTCATAAAAGCAGCTTGAAAATCGCCGCTGTTTTCTTCTCTCAATGCCTCATTAAATAATTCAAGAGGTGTACTCTTTGTTGAGAACGTACCTGATCGAACCAGGTAAATAATGATCAGTACAGCTATCATTAAAATGAAATAATAATAATATGGCATATACCAGTTGTTTAAATATTAGTGAGAAGACAGGATAAAATTGGGGATGATTTCTTACAAAACTGTTACATGTCACATGCAAAAACTTGCAAAATTCCCATATGCAGTGCTTGTAAGAATAGAAAGATGTTGCAGGCATATCTCCTGCACAAAAGGAGGTCTGCTCACCATCGTAGCCACATTGGCCTGCCATTTGTTTATTGTTTATTCTTCTTTTTTGGGAAGTACCTGGCTAAGCTTGAGTTCATCAATGTCCATTTCCCGTTCAATATTCCGGATGACCGTATCGCTGTATTCCCCCTCCTTGTGCAGCTTCAGCAAAAATTCACGCTGGAATTTCCTGATGCTCAATTCTGCATTCAGTTTGGCATCGGGAGGTGCAGTGGTTAATTCCTCATCGTTTCGTTTTGCTTTTTTATGAAGGCGTAATTGCTTTGAAAGATCAGTAAGGATCAATTCGTATTTCTTTTTCAACTGTTCCTTTGATTGCTGATCAAGTGTTGGTGCTAATTCTTCATCAATATATTGAAGTGTGTCGTTGGCAATTAACAATTGCAGTTCTTTTTCTTCAGCCAGTGTATTGTCCTGTGGCTTTAATTTCAGCAAACGTATGAGCAGCGGAAGAGAAAGACCCTGTACAACAATGGTGATAAAAATGACAACAAAAGCAAGGAAGATGATTGAATGTCTTTTAGGGAATGCCGTACCATCGGCTAACAACAAAGGCAAAGCAAGAGCGGCAGCTAAAGAAATAACACCTCGTGTTCCTGTCCATGCAACGATCATCACATTTTTCCAGTTATCAGCATCTTTGGCCTCAGGCGAAAGATCAGCATCATTTTTTGTTGCCCGTTGCAAACTGTTTTGCAAAAATGCTCCTGCAAAAACCAACACGATTCGTACAAGAATAGTTACCATACTGATCAATAAACCATAACCCAATATTTCTGAAATAGGAAAATTGCCTAAATTTTTTAAAATAGATGGCAACTGAAGACCGATGAGTATAAATATAAATCCATGCAAAATAAAAATCAACGTACTCCATAAAACCCTCGCCCGCATTCTTGCCTGGTAAGAGTAAACTTCAGGCGATCGCCAGGATATAACCAACCCGGTACTTACAACAGCCAATATGCCCGACATATGAAATTGTTCTGCGGCGAGATAAGATACAAAAGGAGCCAGCAGTGTAAGACTTGTTTCCACTACAGGATTATTTTCAATCTTTTTATGTGCCAGTACAAATAAATATCCAACAGCAACGCCAATGAATATGCCCACAACAGATACCAGTAAAAATTCAAGTCCTGCTTTCCAGAAAATAAAAGTTCCGGTAGTAACTGCCGTTACCGCATAGCGATAAGCAATTAAAGCAGATGCATCATTTACCAGGCTTTCGCCTTCAAGGATGGTGATTACTTTTTTATTCAATCCCAGGCCTTTGATAATTCCTGATGCAGCAACAGCATCAGGAGGAGAAACAATTGCACCTAATACAAAAGCCATTGGCCAGGTGAACCCCGGAATAAAATAATAAGTTGTTACAGCAACTGCTATGGTTGTAAAAAATACGAGTGTAATGGCTAAAGATGAGATGGGCCGTAGTGAGGCCTTGAATTCATGCCAGGATGTTTTAGTTGCTGCATCATACAAAAGCGGCGGAAGCATAATGACAAATACCACATCAGGATCCAGCTCAAGAGCGGGCAAATGCGGAATAAAACCGATCAGTAACCCGGCAAAAACCAATAAAACAGGATAAGGAAACTTCTTTTTATTGATGATTGCTGTTAAACTGATCAGGATGGTCATGATGAATATAACAACTTTGAAATCTTCCATAGTTTCCTGGTCTAAGAAAAGCCGAAAAACATTTTAAGCATATCGCAATGATATTTAATCCCGTGTGCAATATACCGATTGGCGAAACCTCTTTTTTAGAAATGTGTGAATGTTGCAACAGTTTTATGAAGTCCTGTAACACCTGCTGCTTATAAGTAGTTGAACTTTACGCTTAACATTCTAAACTTATAAATATGTCATTGCTCACCGTTTTAATTGTGTTGATTGTTGTAGGCGTTCTTTTATGGCTGGTGAACACCTATATCCCGATGGATAGAAAGATCAAAAACATTCTCAATATTGTAGTTGTGATTGTTGTGGTGATCTGGCTGTTAAAAGCTTTTGGTGTATTGAATTCCTTAAAGGGAATGAATATATAACCTGGAATTTCAACAACATAGATGACATTGAATAAATTTTTTAATTCTTTACTTATTTAATATCACTGAAAATGAAAACACTTGTAAATGTAAGCGTGGCTGCCGGAATGTTAGTAGCAACTGCATTACTTATTGCTGCATTTCTGATGATTTTCAGTTTTGCAGGGCAAGGTTAGTGGTTGGCAAATAGTTAGAAACAGCCACACAAAACGTTGAGCAGAGTTGGCAAGCAATAAGCAGAGAGGATGAAACGGCATTTATATTCTCAAGTCGGTTTTAAACTATTTTATTTACACAAAACCTCAATATTATGTCAATCAATCTTCTGGAAGATATTCAAAGCAAACTGGGCTACCCTAGTTTGCAAAAAATTGATCCCAATACCCAGGAAGTAGCTGAAGATAACGGTACTCCTGATGAGCACCGGTTTAGCCAGGCTGCAATACCTGCTGTATTAATTGCCTTATATAATTACAGTCGCTCCGATGTTGGGGCACTCACCATTTTACAGTATAGCAGTTTAACTGTTTGGACCGACAGGATCTTTTCTGATAACAAAGAAGCCATCATTCAAAAAATTGCAGCTTACTCCAACTATACCATTGAAAATGCAGATACTAAAATGAATTCAATTGCTGCGCATGCGGTAAATGACATTAAAGAAAACCTGCCCGAAAATGCACTTGCTCATGATGTAAAGAAATTTTTAGCCGATCAGCGAAATAATATTTTACCATACCTCCCTGCAGCTTTACAAATTGGAGAATTGCTGCATAATAATACACTGGATGATCGTACCAATAAGATGGAAGGACCTGTTTCAAGTATGATGCATGCAATTGGCGGCCAGTTTTCTGATGGGGATGCAGTTGAAAATGAAGAAACACAAAACAAATAAATTGATTGAAAAAAAAGATACTTTAACAACTAAAAAAACACCTGATAACAAGGAAAGGCCAGCAAATGCTGGCCTTTCGCTATTAAACTATTTTCCTGTTATTTATGTTTGAACTGATAAAACACACCCAGCTGAAATCCCCTGTTGGTAGATTTTACAGAACTGTTTTCGTTGATATTTGATAAACCGAAATTATATCTTGCATCAACACCAAAACCAGATGGAGTGTGAATCCATCCAAGACCTGCTCCTAAAGCAAAATCAATGGCCGCTAAATTGTCATCCAACTCAGTTTCAACATTATTGGTTTCAGATTGTCCATTAACCATGATTCCAAGCTGTGGACCGGCTTCAATTCTGAAACCATTATCAAACATATACTGAAACATCACCGGTATATTTACATAGCCAAGATCAATTTTAGTTTCTACTCCTGAAGTTGTATATTTTGCTCCTTGTTGGGAGTAAACTAATTCAGGCTGCACTGCAAACTGTTTATTGATATGAATATGACCTAACAGCCCGAGGTGAAACCCGGCCTTTGAGTTATACTCAACTCCGTTATCATTATGGATATTATAGAGGTTTAATCCTCCTTTTACTCCAAGATTTACATGTTGTGCATTGATTGAACCGGTTACAAACATTGCGACAAGCGCCATACTTACATAAAGTTTCATACTATTTTGATTTATTATTTACAATAACTGAATACTTTGTTTTCTATATTTATTTTTTTTAGAAACACTCATTTAATCTGATTAACTCCTGAATTTTCAGCCTTTTAAGAATATAGCCCCTGTAAAAACAGGGGCCGTGACCAAAACTAACTGCTATGAGAAATCAATAATTAAGTGTTAAAGTATTTTTGTAAAGGTGGGCTTGTTTCAATTGCAAATCGTTATACAATTGCACGCATGTGTTACATGATTCACACATGAAGAAATGCCGCAGATATTACAATATTGAAGTAGATAAATGCAATTTCCCATTGCCAGGAAGAATTTATAAATGCCGGTTAGTTATTTATTCAAACAGCATGACAAATCCGCCATTCGCTTTCATGGTTATATTCAATTTTTTATTGGCATCAACTGTTATTTCCTGCTGCTGAAATAAATCATCTCCCGCACCTTCCTGAAATAATTTTCCTTTCATTTTTTTTATTGCTGATAAATTAAGCGTCAGTTTTTTTTCTGAACCTTCCCCATTAATACCAGCCACATACCACTTGTTTCCACTTTTCCTGGCGATGACCACATATTTGCCGGGAAAGCCATCAATAAATTGTACATCATCCCAATTGTTGGGCAGTGTTTGTAAAAAATCTTTGATGTAGGTTGGTACATGACTCATCCCATCCGGAGATTCTGCAAAATGCTGTATGCCCGATAAAAACAAAACAGATAATGCCAGCTCAAAGGATGAGGTTGTTCTTCTGATGCTTTTAGAATTTGTAAGCTTATACAAATTCATGGGTGTAAAATCCATCGGGTCGAATGCATTACGTGTAAATGGAAGCAATGCACAATGGGTGGGCTGCAGATCGGCTGCATTTTGATTAAAGGTTACCATCTCCATTCCATAAATAGCTTCAGCACTCATCAGGTGCGGATATGTTTTTTGCCAGCCCCTTGGCAAAGTAGCTCCATGAAAATTTACAAGCAGCTTGTATTTGGCAGCACTATTTAATATATCGAT
>JANMOR010000472.1:0-3397 GCA_031369435.1 Chitinophagaceae bacterium | reverse complement strand
CTTCCATCTTTAAATCAGTTGCTGCTTTCATTTTAATCTCTTTAATACTTTCAATCGTTATCCCATCTTCATTCATGGTGATCTTATTGCCATTCATATCTTCCAGCTGAATTTTTTTCTGGTCTTCATCAATCACTACTTTATGTCCACCCGGTGTTTCGATGTTGATACTTTTTTTATCATCATTAAAAATCATTTTCATTTTACTCCTGCTCTGGTATCCTTTTTCATGATTATCATCTGATGCGGTAAGATGAGCCGGCATGGCACTGCTGTTAAGCATTCCCAGCACCACTCCATGTCGTGGATCATTATTAATAAATCCAACAATCACTTCATCATTGATCTCAGGGCGAAAAAACATTCCTCTTTCTTTTCCTGCATCCAAAGAACTGACCCTGCACCATGCTCCTTCATCATCTTTATGAATCACCGGTATGCGGACCATGATTCTGTCTTCACCATCGGGATCACTTTCTAATTGTGTAACGATCCCTATCTGCAAACCTTCAATAGCTGGTAATAATGCACCTGCCATTGGTTGTTGTACATCATATGTTTGAGCAAACCATTCAGGATTAATACCAAACTGAATATTGGTTTGCCAGTTTCCATTTTCATATTGCTGACGAACGGCTGTAACAAATAATTTCCCTTCAAACCGTTCGCCCACACCTTGTAGTTCAATAATTTGTCCGGGTGCAACCGCTGCTGTTCCATCGATCTTCACTTGTCCACGAATTTTTGCCAACCGGTGTTTCATCATTTTTGCATTTACCCATTGCTGCAATTCAGGCTCTTCAATTTTTCCACTGTGGTATAACATGAACTCTTCTTCACCCAGCACATCAGCTAATGTTGCTCCATCTAAATTTCCTGCCGTTGGTACGGATGGTTCTTCTGCTTCCACATCACTTAACAATTCCTGGTCAGTATAATTCCACATCGTTCCTTTTACTGATTTGTATTGAAGCCTTGCATCAATTTCTGCATCCAGTTCATGTACGGTTGCTCCATATTGAACAGTGAGTAAAGTTGCTCCACTGAAATCAGGTTTTTTGATTGTGAGCTTTCCATCACTTGGTATGCAGAGTAATCCGTTTACATCAGCACGACATAATACAAAATCCCAATCACTGCAATTATATTGCACCAGCTGTTTATGTTCAATGCTGGTTGCTTCCACATCTTTATCCAAACCATATGTGTCAATGAGCTGCTCCATTACATCACTGTCCTTGATCTCTTTAAAATAATTACTCTTGCATGTTGCTGTCATCTTTGCAGCCTTATCTCTGCATTCAATAATGAGCAGGGAATTTTTTTTTCTTGTTTTAATTGAATGTTTCACAACAATTCCTTTAAACACAGTTTCGTTGCTGCCCCTGTATCCTAACTGTATTTCAATTTCTTTTCCCGGTTCAAACTCTGTTTTATTACTAATCTCAAAACTCTGTGCTGCCGGATCACCATCAGAAATAACAATTGTTGCAGATGGAATACGGTTCACTTCTTTGTTTACAATAATGGAAAGAACATTATAGGTTTGTGGTACAGCTGTACCACCTGATGTGATGGTTGATGTAACAACCGTTTTGGGCTGATCGGATGGTATGGTGCGTTCATTTGACATTTCAATTATTTCAAGGTTTTTTCAAACGGCGGAAAAAATATTTCATCGCCCGGTTGCAGTTCCCTGAAATTGCTGAGCTTGTTTTCTTTTGCCACCTGCCAGTAATATTTTGAATGTCCGTAAATACGGTAACACATCAATGGCAATGTATCTCCTTTCTTCACCGTTCTGTAATGCGTCAAATCCGGACTGCTGTTCCGTTCTTCAGCAACTCTTCTTTCTTCTTCTTTTAATTCACGGATGGATACTTTGCAAATAGCACGAATGGGTTTCCCGTTGGGATTAAATAATTTGTAAGCAATATTGAGCAACACACAAATTCCTTTCATGAGCGAAGTGCCCCATACAAACTTGAAAAACTTGGGTTGATGAATATCACCTTCATAACCCATGAGGAACTGTTTAAAGTTTTCAATGTCTGTTGCAATATCACTGCGTGGGTTCTTATCAATGATGCCTGTATTATCAAACAAAATTTCAAACGATAATTCTTCCGGTGGTTTTAATTTAAACTTTGGCTGACTGCCGCTGGTGCCTTGCCCCTGTCCGTTTTCAAATTCCATTTTTATTTCCTGCGTATAGTTCTCCGGGTTCATCATAACTGTAAATGGTTCACCCACCTGGGTTTCACAACCCGGATCGCTGTAAGCAAAGATTTTTAATTTTTCAAATTGTCCGTCGGGCATATCAACGTTCTTTTTTGTTTTCGATAATGCGTAACACTTCTTCAACCGCTTCTCTTACCACAGCTTCTTTTTCTTCATTTCCTTCAGCACCTGCATTGGCATTCGATGCTGCTTTGTTCTGGTCCTGGTTGACAGTAGCTTTAATTACTAACTCTCTTATTTCAATTGGCATAATAACTTATTTAAGATTGAAATATTTATAAGCCAGGTCTAAAGTTTCCACTACAATTCCATTTTCCTGTGCATTGAGATCACTCACACTCCATTTTTTGGGCCATGCATCAATAATTTCCCAATGCTTTATGGCTTCATGTTTTTCGTTGAGCAATTGCACATTGATCATAGCAGGTTTGTTATTCACAAAATCTCTGTCGTGCAAAATGCCCAGTACCCATTTGATGAGTTTGGAATCGGTGAGCATTCCTCTTTTTAATGAGAGATCGGAATATTTTGAGCGAACGGGAAGTTTATGTTCAAAACGGTTTTCACCACCTTCTTTAAAACTTTCTGTATCGTACTCAACTGTTAATCCACTCACAGATTGAAAACGGATATCGTTATCATTGCCGATACCAACAAACTCAACTCTGAAATGAAAACCAACAGGAGGATAATATCCACCGGGTGCAGTTGCCATTATGTTTCTTGTTTAGAAATTATTCATCGCTCAATGGTTATCCGACAGACGATAGCGTCTGACGGAAGCTTTACTCATCATTCATCACTCATCTCATTAGCTCAGGATATTTAATCCTTCATGCGCCAGTTCCAGTGTTTCGATGGCTACTTCGTTGCCATCGCTTTTTAAATCACTGGCCTGCACTTTTACCGGGAAGGCATTTTTTGCTTTCCATGTCATTACCGGTGCATGTGTTTCGTTGAGTAAACTGATGATGATATCCCTGCGTTCAGAAACGGTGAGGTTAATGGTATTGACCCATTTATAAAAATCACTATCACCCTGGATGGTACCACGCTTCAATGTGATATTGCTGAATTTGTGCATGCCGGGCATTTTGATTTTTGAATACTCCGGGCTGCTGCCTTCACGGTATTCAATTGCTTCTACCTGCATATC
>JANMOR010000462.1:0-14643 GCA_031369435.1 Chitinophagaceae bacterium | reverse complement strand
CCTTCTACCAATCGTATAAATATTTCATTTAACGATGGAAGAATTTCATGATAGGCAATGATGCCGCTTTGCTGGTTGATGAAATGCAGCAACACATCATTGGCATGGTATCCTTCGTTGATCTTGAGTGTAAGATTATTTCCATTCTGCTTTACAATAACAAAAGAGGCATGTTGCAAAACAGCAGGTAAATGATCCACTTCTGCAGTAAATATATTTTGCTTGTATTGCTGTTTAATATCTCTTACCGTTCCATCAAGGATCTTATGGCCTTTGTTCACCAGTACAATATGATCGCAGATTTCTTCAACCTGTTCCATGCGATGGGTGCTGAAAATGATGGTGGTGCCCTTTTGTGCCAGGTTAAAAATCTGGTCTTTAATAAGGTTGCTGTTAACGGGATCTAAACCGCTGAATGGTTCATCAAGGATCACCAGTTTTGGTTCATGCAGAACAGTGATCACAAATTGCAGTTTTTGCTGCATCCCTTTTGATAAATCATCCACTTTTTTGTTCCACCAGCTTTGCATTTCAAATTTTTCAAACCATTCTTTTACTTTCACAAACGCATCCTGTTTGCTCATCCCTTTTAATTGCGCCAGGTACATAGCCTGTTCGCCCACTTTCATTTTTTTGTACAGTCCACGTTCTTCGGGCATATACCCGATGTCGATCACATCTGAAACAGGATTAAATTTTTTTCCGTTGAGATTGATAGTTCCCGAATCAGGATAAAATATACCTGTGATCATACGAATCAAAGTTGTTTTGCCGGCACCGTTGGGTCCCAGCAAACCAAAAATGGATCCTTTGTCAATAGTAAAGCTGATGTCATCAACCGCTTTTTGAGAAGAAAAGTATTTCTTCAGGTTCTGAACTTCTAAGATTGTGCTCATAATGATAGTTAGTGTGCAGAGTTGAAAATATGTTACAAGGTAAGCGCAGTAATTTTAGTAGAAAGTATTTGTTGATAAAAGGTTTAATTGGTTTGCAATCATTTCTGCTACCCGTTCACCATCCATGGCAGCACTCACTATTCCTCCGGCATAACCGGCTCCTTCACCGCAGGGGTAAAGTCTTTTGATTTGGGGATGTTGTAGGCTTTCATTGTTACGTGGAATACGCACAGGTGAAGAAGTTCTTGATTCTGTAGCTACAGCAATGGCATCGTTGGTAAAATAGCCGGGCATCTTTTGTCCAAATGCTTTAAAAGCAAGTTGCAGATCTTCAAAAATAAAATCAGGCAACACTTCGGCTAATGATGAACTGTTGATGCCAGGTAAATAGGAGCAATCGGGCAGGGTAGAAGATGTTTTATTGCTGAACAGATCAACCATCCGTTGTGCAGGTGCTACTAATTTGCCGCCACCTGCTTCAAAAGATTTCTGTTCGATTGCCTGCTGGAATTTCATCAGCAACAAAGGATCATCTTCACTTATTTGAATATTGTTTTTTGTTTTTTGAGTTTTAGATTTTTCTATTTGTTTTTTGAAATAGTCAAAGGCATCTTTTTCATCAACTGTAACTACTATGCCACTATTGGCAAATGCATTGTTTCGTTTGGATGGGCTCCATCCGTTTACCACCAGTTCTCCCGGCGATGTAGCGGCAGGAGCAATGATTCCACCCGGGCACATACAAAAACTGAAAACACCTTTCCCCTTTACCTGCTCAACTAAACTATAAGAAGCAGGGGGAAGAAAAGGCCCCCTCCCAACCTCCCCCGGAAGGGGAGGAGAATAGCAACGATATTGTATAGAATCAATTAAAGCCTGTGGATGTTCTACTCTTACACCCAAGGCAAATGGTTTGGCTTCTATCAAAATGTTATTTTGATGAAGCAGTTCAAAAATATCCCTGGCGCTATGACCTGTTGCAAGTATAACTGCATCAGCATGTATAACTGCTCCCTGATTGATCTCTATTCCTTTTATTACATCTTTCTCAACAATAAAATTGGTCAGCTTTGTTTCGAAATGAATTTCAGCACCACAGGAAAGAATAAATTCTCTCATGGCAGTAATGATCTGGGGTAGTTTGTTGGTGCCTATATGCGGATGACTCTGAAACAGAATTTTTTCTTCAGCTCCAAAACGGACAAACAACTGTAGAATACGATCAATGTTTCCTCTTTTGCTGCTGCGTGTATACAATTTACCATCGCTGTAAGTGCCGGCCCCACCTTCACCAAAACAATAATTACTTTCGGGGTTTACTTCACCTTCTTTATTTAAAGTTGCCAGGTCTCTTCTTCTTGCACGTACATCTTTACCTCTTTCAACAAGAAATGGTTTAATTCCTAATTCAATTAACCGCAATGCAGCAAAGAGCCCTGCCGGTCCGGCACCAACGATGATCGTTTGTTTTTTAACGTTGTGTACATCTTTGAATTCAAAATTCATTGATGGTCTTTCCTGAACAGGTTCATTGATAAAAGCATTTACAATCAAATTCGTCCATGGTTGTCTGCTTCTTGCATCAATAGATTGTTTGACAATATAAAAGCCATTTACTGAGCTTGCCGGTACTGTTAATGATTGAGCAATTTGCTCATGAATGATCAATTGATTGCTTGCCTGGGAAGGCAGTATGCGGAGTGTAATTTGTTGTTGCATGTGTCAGGCAGTTCACCTAAAAACATTTTGTAAGTGGTAAAGATAGCTGATGTTGTAAATGATTAAAAATTACAAATTCATTTTCAAAAAAACATTTTTTTTCTGCTCATAAAAACCGCTACCTTTCATTCGTTACATTCAACATATGAACAAGGGTACTATCCATTCAATTCTTGCGGCCTGCATTCTTATTTTCTATTCCTGTAACCCGGTTTACAAGGCATCATCGGTTCAGTATAAAGATTATCAAGTTGACAATATTCAAACCGATTCAACGCTTAAGGCTTTTCTTCAACCATATGCAGATAGTGTAAACAACAGCATGAACGGTGTTATTGCAACGCTTGCTGTTGATCTTGAAAAAAAACAACCCGAAGGTTCATTAGGTAATTTGATGGCAGATGCGATGAAAGCAATTGCAGAAAAAGTTTACGCAACAAAAGTTGATGCTGCTTTTGTAAATTTCGGCGGCATCAGGTTGCCTTCCATTAAAGCCGGAGCCATTACAAGAGGCAAGGTATTTGAATTAATGCCTTTTGATAATATTGTTGTGTTGCAAAAATTAACGGGTAAAATATTTAAAGACTTTTTAGATCATATTGCATCAAGAGGTGGCTGGCCTGTTGCAGGTATAACCATGCAAATCAAGAACAAGAAAGCAGAAAATGTAATGATCAATGGCAAGCCTATTGACTTGAATGCAGTTTATACTATTGCCAATTCAGATTATGTAGCAAACGGTGGCGATATGAGCGATATGCTGAGACCTCTTCCACAAATCAATAACGGACTTTTATTAAGAGATGCTTTGATTGAATATTTTACTTCTTTCACTAAAGTAGGGAAACAAATTACAGCAACAATTGAAAATAGGGTTACCAATGCTCAATAGAAGAACATTTATTCAACAATCAGCCTTCACTGCGGGTGCAATGCTTACCTCCAAATGGTTATCAGCAGCAGATATTGATCTGCAGCGCCTGGTTATACTTCATACCAATGATGTACACAGCAGGTTAGAGCCATTTCCAATGGATGGTGGCCGCAACCAGGGATTAGGTGGAGTAGCAGCAAGGGCAAAACTGATTGGAGATATCCGTTCCAAAGAAGAACATGTATTATTGCTAGATGCAGGTGATATTTTCCAGGGAACTCCTTATTTTAATTTATACAAAGGAGAACCTGAAATAAAAGCAATGACAAAAATGGGTTATGATGCCTGTACCATGGGGAATCATGATTTTGATGCAGGTCTTGAAAATTTTGCAACTCAACTTAAATATGCAAACTTTCCCGTATTGCTCTGTAATTATGATTTTACCAATACAGCAATGGAAGGTCAATCGGCCCCTTATAAAATTTTCAGAAAAGGGAAATTAAAAATTGGCGTTACAGGTGTTGGTATTGAAATGAAGGGATTGGTTCCTGATAATTTATTTGGTAACACTGTTTATCTAGATCCTGTGAAAAGGCTAAATGAAACTGCGTACTTATTGAAAAAAGAAAAAGATTGCGATATGGTCATCTGTTTATCTCATCTTGGTTATCAATACAAAGAAGATATTAACAAATTGTCGGATTTGATTCTTGCAAAAGAAACCGAAAATGTTGACTTGATCATTGGTGGGCACACACATACTTTTTTAAACGAACCGGTTTTGGTAAAGAACAAAATAAATACTGATATTTTGGTGAACCAGGTAGGCTGGGCGGGCATTCAGCTTGGTAGATTGGATTTTGAATTTGCAAGATTTAAAAAGAAAAGTCTGGCAAATGCCAGCACGCTTTTAATAGGTAAAAAATCAGGGTAATAAAAAATTTTTTTTTCCACAAAAAGTGTTGATATTCGCTGTCCCCCCTTTTTTTTTGTGTTGATAATTCAATACAAAAAAGGACCCAGAGAATAAACAGGAACATTATTAACTCATTATATAAACTGCTTCAGGAACAATGACGAAAACGGCTGATCAGGTATGGAAAAGTTGTTTAACTATTATTAAGGATATTGTAGAGTGGCAACATTTTAAAACATGGTTTGAACCCATCAAACCTGTTGAACTTAAAAATAAAATTCTTACTATCCAGGTACCCAGTCAATTTTTCTTTGAGTATTTAGAAGAACATTATGTTACCTTGTTAGCGAAAACGCTGAAAAGGGAGTTGGGAAAAGATGCGAACCTGGAATATCGCATCATGATGGATAGTGGTAATAACAATAATCAGCCGATAACAATGGATGTTCCCGGTCATGGTTATAAAACATATACAAACAACGAAATGGATTTTCCGCTGGTTATAAGTAATCCTGTAAAGAACCCGTTTGTGATTCCGGGTTTAAAAAAGGTTCAGATTGATCCGCAGCTCAATCCGAATTATACGTTTGATGCTTTTATTGAAGGTGATTGTAACCGTGTTGCACGGCGTGCAGGTAAAACAGTTGCTGATAAACCTGGTGCTACTTCTTTCAACCCATTGGTTATTTATGGTGGTGTAGGTTTAGGTAAAACGCATTTAGCCCAGGCCGTAGGCAACGAAGTAAAACGCCAGCATCCAAGTAAGGTTGTACTCTACGTTAGCTCTGAAAAATTCATTAATCAATTTGTTGATCACAGCCGCAATAATGCCATCAATGATTTTATTCATTTTTACCAGTTGGTAGATGTATTGATCATTGATGATGTACAGTTTTTTAACCGTGCTGAAAAATCGCAGGATGCATTTTTTGCCATCTTCAATCATTTGCATCAAAGTGGCAAGCAGTTGGTCCTGTCTTCAGATAAACCACCTAAAGATCTTGAAGGTGTGCAGGAACGTTTGCTTAGCCGTTTCCGCTGGGGCTTGAGTGCCGACCTGCAAATACCCGATTATGATACACGCATTGAGATCCTTGAAAAGAAAATGAAGAATGATGGTTTGGAAATGCACAAGGATGTGGTAAAGTATATTGCATATAACATTAATACCAATGTTCGTGAGTTGGAAGGTGCATTGATTTCATTATTGGCACAATCCTCGCTTAATAAGAAAGAAATTGATCTTGATTTGGCTAAAAAAGTATTGAAGAATTTTGTAAAGACCTCTTCCAAAGAAATTACCATTGATGCCATTCAGAAAATGGTTTGCGATTACTTTGATGTGCCTTACGAAAAACTCCTGCAAAAAACACGCAAGCGTGAAATTGTTCAGGCAAGGCAGATTACCATGTATTTGGCAAAAACATTTACCAAGAACTCACTCAAAACGATAGGTGAGCATTTTGGAGGTAGAGATCATACAACGGTTATTCACTCCTGCCAAACCGTAAAGGATTTGATGGATACCGATACCATGTTTAAAGAAAGTGTGTTGGAGCTGCAGCAAAAAGTTCAGTTAGCCGCCATGTAATTGCCCAAAATAAAAAGCTTGAATCCCAAATTTCATAACCGGAGTTTGGGATTTGTTTTGGCACTTTACCAAGAGTCGGCTATTTTTGCAGCCCATTTAGACAATCGGGAAGTAGCACAGCAAAATAGAATAGTGGAATAAAACGATTGTTAGAAAATAATTCGGGAAGTAGCGCAGGCCGGTAGCGCACCTGGTTTGGGACCAGGGGGTCGCAGGTTCGAATCCTGTCTTCCCGACAAGCAAAAGACTCTTGATTTTTCAAGAGTCTTTTTTATTGAACTCTTTCTGATTTTAATAAAGGCCACGCCTTATTGTAAACATGTGCCTCTTTCAACATCATTTTAATTTTTTCTACGATCAATGGATTTTTTGCCGCCACATTTTTTTGTTCGGAAGGATCAGTTGAAAGATCATACAACTCAATGGGTGCATTGTCATCCTTACTTACATTCAAACGAATGCCTTTCCATTTGCCCCAACGAACTGCCTGTCTTCCATTATTCTCATGAAACTCCCAATAGAAATACTTGTGTTGTTTTGAGGTTCCTTTCTTTAATAACAAAGCTGTGAGAGAAAAGCCATCAACTTTATCTCTTGAACTTATTCCTGCTATTTCTAAAACTGTTGGATAGATATCCCACAGTGCAGCAGGTTGTTCTGTAACTGCAGGTTTTATTTTTCCGGGCCAGTATGCAATACAGGGAACACGAATACCACCTTCATATAAATCACGTTTGATGCCTTTGAAAATACCACTGCTCTTAAAGAATTCCGGGTCGCCGCCATTCTCTTTATGCGGGCCGTTATCACTGGTGAAAATGATCAGGGTGTTTTCTAAGAGTCCTTTTTCTTTCAACGTTTTTACAATTTCACCTACATACAGATCAAGCCTGCCGATCATTGCAGCAAACTGCGCATGCGGATAAGCTTCCGGCTTCATATTATGAGGTCTTGTTTTCAAAGCTTCACCCGTAAGAGGTTGCTCATTGAATTGATGTTTATAGTAATGATATAAACTGTCGTGCGGGCCAATAACATCTCCGTGTGGTAATGTATACGGCAGATAAATAAAGAAAGGTTTTCCTGATGACTCTTTGATGTATTGCAATGCCTGCTGATGAATTAAAGCAGCTGAATAAACAGAATCGTATGTTTTGTTGATGGAGAGATCAACTTTCTCATCATTCTTCCATAGATAAGTTGGATAATAATCATGTGCAAGACTTTGATCGTTGTAACCATAAAACAAATCGAAACCTTTTTTATTTGGGTCGCCGCTGTTTTGGTGAAAGCCTAATCCCCATTTGCCGAAAGCAGCCGTTGCATATCCGTTTTGCTGAAGATAGTTTGCAAACGTTACTGTAGATGCAGGTAAGGGCATTTGTCCTTCGGGTGGAAATTGTTTGTTGCCTCTGATTGGAGCATGCCCTGTATGTAAACCGGTTAAGAGAGAAGCACGTGATGGGCCACAAACTGTTGTGCCCGCATAAAACTGTTTGAACTTGATTCCCGCTGCTGCAAGTTGATCAATATTTGGGGTTTCAATTTTCTGTTGACCATAACAACCAATTTCACCATAACCGAGATCATCAGCAAAAATGAAAATAATATTAGGCTGTTTAATTTTCTGTGCATCAATATTCAATTGAAAAAATAAACACAATAAGAAAATACACGGCACCCGATTCATGATTTAATTTTTCTTCCTGATGGTTTCATACAATTCAATTTCAATAATACTTAATGTGCCGGCTGCATTTGAGTTGTTGCGAACAACTCCATCATCAAGAGGTTTGCCGGTAATTTCTGTTGGGTTATCCGTTTTTTTGCCGTTGGCAGATGAAAGTTCAATCCTTTCTTTTTTTCCTGTTAACGGCAGATGATATAAATTAACCTAAACTGTGTTGTGCGGTTAATTTTACAGAAACGAAAGTACAGCAATGAACAGTATTATTTTTTTACAAATAATTATTTCATTTTATACACTTCCGTTCCAGCCAATAAGAAACATCCCAATCCGTAATCTTCAAAGTCCGGTACTGTATCATAACCAACAGGCTGGCCATCTTTTGGTTCTTTACCTGTTCCCTGTACATAGCCAAGTTTGCCATTCGGATGCACTGCTTCTTTTGTCATAGCATTCCATGCTTTAGTTAAAACGGGTTTGTATATTTTTTTATCGAGGATGCCATTATTAATACCCCATGCAAAACCATAAACAAAAAGTGCAGTGCCTGAAACTTCTTTACCACCAAAGTGATCAGGATCGGCGAGACTTACATTCCAGTAACCATCACTACGTTGCAAGGGCAATAAAGCATTACACATATCTTTAAAGTCCTGTAAATATTCATTGTAATGCGGATCAGTTTTCGGTAATGCTTCTAATGTTTTTACTAAAGCTGCAACCACCCATCCATTTCCCCTGCTCCAGTAACAATCATCTCCATTAGGTTCTTTATAGGGGGGCACAAAATCTTTATCTCTCCACCATAATTTATCAGCAGTGTTATACAACCCGTTTCCACCATGTTTGTTTTTCGAAAAAGCATACATCTCGTACATTCTTCTGAAATAGCTGGTATCATTATAGAGGTTGCCGAGTTTTACAAAAACAGGCATTGCCATTTGTAATGCATCGATCCAGTTCCAGTCATCTACTTTTGGAGTAAGCATCATGGAATCAATTGATGCTTTAATATCTTTTACTCTTTCCGGATGCTGTTTGTTATCGAGGATATATAAATCAATATAAGTTTGTCCGCAACATTGGTTATCGGCATTTCTTGTTTTAATTCCACCACGCAAACCCCATTTATGTTTTTCGCCCCATTGCATTGCATAATCGTAATAGGTTTTTTGCTGATCGATTGTATGTAAGGCCATCAGTCCTTCATAATACACTGCTCTTGTCCAGATATTACTGGGTCGTTCGATGTTGGTGAATATTGCTTTACCGGCATCGGGCCATTTATCCATGAAATACTGGTTGGTAACTCGTAAGGTTTTAAGTATTTTTTTTTTGGAAGGGATTTTTTGAGCTTGTACAGATACAGTAAAAGATAACAGTAGCAGTAAGTATACTATCTTTTTCATGTTGCAGCAATCATTTTATTTAGAAATCCAATGTTAAATTAAAAATATTTATCTGGCATCCTGTTGTATCCTGATAGCATTAAAGCTTAGGCAATCTTTAGTGTTCTTATTTTTTAAACGTTGAATCATTTCCATAAACGGTGCCACATGAAAGTGCAAGATAGTTTAACTGATCATTCTAACTATTTTCATACTATTACTGCGGCTGAATATTAACTTGTGCAACAAATCCCAAACAAATCTATCAACAATGAAACGAGTTGCTTTTAAAATGAAACTGTTTAAAGGACAGGAAGAAGAATATAAAAAACGTCATGATGCCATATGGCCTGAACTGGTTGATTTGCTGAAACAGCAAGGTGTACAGGATTATTCTATTTTTCTTGACGAGGAAACAAATATACTTTTTGGAATACTTTATATACAAGAGCCTGCATTACTTGATGAGCTGCCTGCTTTGCCGCTGATGCAAAAATGGTGGGCTTATATGCAGGACATCATGGAATCAAATCCTGATCATTCACCTGTTTCAAAACCTTTGAAAGAACTATTTTATATGCCATAAATGGATTTGTAACAACATCTCATTGAATGCTTTAATAAGAGTTTAGAGAATTTTATTGCTCTCTGATTTTTAAACTGCGGAAGAGACACAAATGCAATATAATGCTGCATAAAGGTTGCTGCAAGTGGGTGCAGGATGGTACAGGATGATTCATTTTGACAACAGTATTATTTTCAGCATCTCTTTTAACTTCTAATTGCTTGCTATATGATTAAAAAAAATGCATTTCGCAAATGGGTTATCACGCTTGCGTATTTATTCATTCTCGTATTTCATTCATTTTCACAAAACACTTTTAAAATCTCGGGTAAAGTAACTGATGATGCAGGTAAAGCTGTTTCAGGTGCCAGTGTTGTAGTTAAAGGAACAAAAACCGGAACTGTTTCAGGTGCCGATGGAGGGTTCGAATTAAATGTTCCTTCGGGTAAATCCGTATTGGTCTTTTCATCTGTAGGGTTTGCCGACCAGGAAATAAGTATCAATGACCGATCAACAATTAATGTTTCCTTAGTATCCGGCGCATCCGTTCTGGAGGATGTTGTGGTGATTGGATACGGAACGGTTAAAAAGAAAGATGTTACTGGTTCTGTAGCAGGGATCAACCAGAAAGAGATCCGATCCCGCCCTGTAAACAATGCGTTAGAGGCTATGCAGGGTAAAGTAGCAGGGGTGGATATTACATCAAACGAAAGACCAGGAACTGTAGGTAATATCAATATACGCGGTGTGCGTTCTATTAATGCATCTAACTCACCTTTATTTGTTGTAGATGGAATTCCATTAACAAGTGGCGGTATTGATTATCTTAATCCCAACGATATTGAATCAATTGATGTATTAAAAGATGCATCTGCCACGGCTATTTTTGGTTCAAGGGGAGCCAATGGTGTTGTAATTGTTACAACCAAGCAAGGCAAAACCGGTAAAGTGCAAATCAATCTTTATAACTCTGTTACTACCGAAACCATCAGAGACTGGGCACCTATTATGTCTGCATCTGAGTATATTGATTTTCGCCGCTGGGCAGTTTACTACAGTAACCCGGCAGGCCGACCAAGAGGTGATGCACCAACTGTTGCTAACGACCGGGATATTTTTCTGGCAACAGCTGACCCTTCAAGCTGGAAAAATATTGCCAAAGGCTGGGCTAGCGGCACTTGGGATGGCTCAAAAGTTGCAAGTACAGACTGGACAGGGATGGTAACTCAAACGGGTATAACCACTGACAACACATTAGCAGTTAGTGGGGGCACAAAAAACATTAAAGCCTACGGCTCATTCGGATATTTAAATAACAAGGGTACATCCATTGGTCAGAAGTTTTCAAGGTATTCCGGAAAAGCAAGTATTGATATCCAGGCTACAGACTGGTTCAATATGGGGCTGAGTGTAAATGTTTCTCATAGCACCCAGCAATTTGGCCAATCGAATACCATAATTGGTTCATTTGTTGGTACGCCGCAAACAACTATTTATGGTTCTGCAAGGAACCTTTTCAGATGGGCGGTTCCTTATGATTCAATTGGGGGCCGAATTATCTACCCGGGAGGTGATGTGGCAATTAAAAATGTTGTAGATGAGTGGAAATATTCCCAAGACCAACGAACAACCCTCCGTGCTTTTGGAAGCATGTTTGGCCAGGTTGATTTTGGGAAAATACATCCTGTGTTAAAGGGGTTGAAATACCGGTTGAACTTTGGTCCGGATTTTTCTAATTATAGCAATGGAATTTATATTGACGGACAATCTGTTGCCAGCAGTGGAATTAATGGAGCTTCATTACAGGAGGCTAAGAATTACTCATGGACATTGGACAATCTTATTTATTACGATAAAGAGATTAAAAATCACAGTTTCGGACTGACTCTTTTGCAAAGCGCTACTAAGTATGTGGCAGATGCAGTAAATACGATAAGGGGTACTGGTATCCCTTTTGCCAGCCAAAAATGGAAAGCATTAAATAACCAATGGCTTCCTTCTACAAACCTTGTGATTTCTCCAAACTCTGAGCCTATCAATCGTCAACTAACAAGTTACATGGCACGTGTTAACTATGGATTTGCAGATAAATATTTATTAACTGTTTCTTTCAGGGCCGACGGCGCATCACAACTTGGTGTTGGAAATAAGTTTGATTATTTCCCGAGTGCTGCTATTGCATGGCGTATAGGTCGGGAAAAATTTATGCAACAGATAGACTGGCTTAACGATTTAAAAATACGTGCAGGGCTTGGTGTTACAGGTAACTCTTCTATAGATGCTTACAGCACATTAACTACGGCCGCTCCTTTTTTCTATCCCATAGGTAGTGCTGTTAATGCAGCTTCAATTCCATCTACAACTTTAGGAAACCCCGAATTACGTTGGGAAAAAACAACACAATATAACATAGGGATTGATTTCGCTATTTTCAAAAGAAGAATTTCAGGTGTAATCGATATGTATAGTTCAAGAACAAAGAACTTGTTATTTCCACAACAACTGCCCAGCGTAACAGGCTATCTTTTAACGTTGACGAACATTGGACAAACTGCAAACCGTGGTATTGACATCAACATCAATACGATCAATATCACCACTAAAAACTTTCAGTGGACAACTAACATTAATGCCTCCTGGCAAAAAGACAGGATCGTTGAACTGGCTAACGGGAATCAGGATGATATTGTAAATAATTTATTTATTGGAAAATCCAATGGAGTGATTTATGGTTTTGCATCAAACGGAATGTGGCAGTATGCCGATACTGCAACCATGCGGAAATTTGCACAGAATGGTAATTTGTTTACACCCGGACAGGTAAGACCTATTGATCAAAATGGAGATAACAAGATCGATGCAAATAATGATCGTATTATTATTGGTCATACAAGACCTCGCTGGATAGTGGGTATGACAAACAGCTTTACATATAAAAGTTTTGAGCTGTCGTTCTTTATCTACGGCCGATTGAATTACTGGTTCAATACAGGCGGTGAAGCACAAACAGCCCGAGGAAATCAACGTCAGATTAATTACTGGACAGAAAACAACCAAAACAGTGAATATCAAAAACCATTTTATTCAGTTGCTTCCGGTGATAACTATTCTGCATCATTAGGTTACAAAAAAGCATCGTTTCTAAAAGTCAGGAATATTTCGGCATCTTATAATTTCTCCGGCAATGTTTTACAGAAGATGCATATGTCAAGCCTTCGGGTGTATTTCCAGGCAACAAACCCTGGTATGCTGTTTTCCCAAATCAAATTCATGGATATGGATGTATCTGCTATGCAATCTAACCGTGGTTTCACTTTTGGTATTAACGCAGGATTTTAATTTAATAAACAACTTGTCAGTATGAAAAATAAAACATTAAATATAGCCTTGGTAGCCATACTTATAGTAATGGTTATATCATCTTGTAAAAAAACATTTTTAGATGAAAACCGGGAAACCCAAAGAAATTTGAGTTTTTATAAAACAGATGCTGGTATTCTGCAGTTGGTAAATGGAGCCTATCACCAGGTATTTGCTACACCCTTCAATGGCGAAATGGCATTTTCCAATATGTGTTATGGTGCTGATGAGTTCCGCGTAGGTGGTGACCCTTCAAACGGAATGTATAATTCTTATGGTAATACATTTGGCTCTTTTATTACTCCCAATAATGGTAATACAGTTGCAGCCAATGCACAATGGGATAATTTATACATTGGAATAGGACATGCCAACCTGATTATTGAAAATGCAATAGCCAGCGAATCCACTGCTGATGCAATTAAGAAAACTGCTTTGGGCGAAGGTTATTTTTTCCGTGCATATAATTATCTGAGACTGGTGAGCCAGTTTGGAGCAGTTCCTTTAAAAACCAAATCCAGCACTAGTGTTGAATTAGAGTTTACCCGTGCAGCACCCAAGGATATATATGAACAGATCATTGCAGATTTTACACTAGCTTATAACCTTTTGGGAAACGCAGGTTCACCTGCTAAGATAACCAAAGATGCAGCCGCACATTTTCTGGCAAAAGCATTCCTGTGCCGTACCAGTGAAATCAATGATTCCTGGAACTCTTCCACCAAAACGGCAGATCTTGCTGCTATTGGACCTTTATGCGATGGGGTTATTTCAAGGCATCCTTTAGCTCCCAATTTTGGAGATTTGTGGAGATACACAGCTCCTAACGGTGCAAATGAAAACCTGGGTGAAATTATTTTATCAGCACAGTTTACATCAGACTTAACAGCTAGTGGTTCAAATACACAGCATTTATATTTTGTTGCTCGTTATGAAGATGGTGTTGCACCCATTCAGAGGGATTTGAGTGGTGACCGTCCGTTCAGCCGCATGGCACCCAATTTTTTCATGTACAGAATATATGACTTGCAAAACGACTCCAGGTTTTGGAAAAGCTTCAGGACCAAACACAAAGTAAACCAAGCATCAGGGAGTTATTATGTTAACGGCGATTTAGGTATAATGTATGTTATTAATCAACCCGGTGATACCCGTTTTTCTGCAAATCTGTTAAATAATACGGTGGTATATAGCGCAACCGGTAAAACTATACCAGCTGTATATGTAACATATAAGAATGGTGTTACTGCTGACGGTGGGTGGAATGATACCCGTAAATTTCCATCGTTAAGTAAATTTATGGATGGTTCCCGTACAGCTGGTTTTAACGATGTAAGAGGTCTTCGTGATATTACACTTGCCCGTTCTGCAGAAACTTATTTGATTGCAGCCGAGGCCAAAATACGTATGGCAAAATCTGGTGTTGGTTCTTATGCTGATGCGCTGGTTTATATCAATGCAGTAAGAGGCAGGGCTCAATATCAAAATGGAGAAAACCGTTCGCTTTATTACGATGGTGGCGCTGCGCCAAGCAGTGCTCCTCAAACTATACCTCCATCTTTTTTCCCGGAGAATTCTTATTACGAGTCTAATAATATCCCTATTACTACAGCAGCTTCAACCAGTTTAGCTATTACTGATATT
>JANMOR010000446.1:0-1785 GCA_031369435.1 Chitinophagaceae bacterium | reverse complement strand
GCTTACATTAAATGTGAAATGGAGTTGATTGTTGCTGATTAGTGCAGTAATGATGATTGCCGTTAATAGTAAATACAAAAAAGCAAATAGCAACATGAAGAGATGGAAATCAATCAGCCCCAGTAAGTAAATTCCAATCAGTACTAATGTAAACAGTCGCAGAGCAGTTTCTTTTAAAAAAGCAGGCAAAATTGTTTTTTGTAAATTATTGCTGAATGCTTCAAGTACTGCAAATAATAAAATGCCGAGGCCAAAAGGGAATATCCATTTGTAATATTCCACAAACAAAGCAGAACGTCCGGAAAATTTCTGAACAATCAATGGCTCAAAAATCCATCCACCAAGAGCAACAAGAATGAATCCTCCCACAGCGAGAAGCAAGGCCCATGTCATCAGGTCATTTTCTTTTGGCTTCAGGTTATGCTTATAATAAGGAAAGAATTTATAGATCACTGAAATAATCCCGAAGTTGGCAAAGGCAAACATGGTTTGCCCAACATCAAAAAACAAACGGGTCAACGCATATTCAGATGGTGTAAAGGAGCCGTTCTTGGTAAAAAACCAGGTATTAATAAAACCAATAAAGAAGCCAATGTAGATCACAATGCTGGAAATGATGGCTTGCTTCCTGATTTGTCCCATATTAAACCGAAGATATTATTTTACCTTTTTATAATTCACATAAAAGTTCTTATCCATCAGTTTGCTGATATCATCCCCATCCTTAAAATTCGTACGCATCTTCTGCCATTTTTCTGTTGCCAGCATCAAACCATATTTGGGATTGGCATTACCGGGTAATAGAATGGGCATATTAAAACCTGCAATACAATTGGCCCAGCGGTAATTGAGAATTTGAGTTCCAGCTTCAGTTGTGAGATAATATTCCAATGTTGGGATTTGCGTGGTACGCAGGTATTGATCAAATACTTTCGACAGATTGTATCCTGTTCGTTTAGAAACAAAATCTTCTATCTCTGCAGTAGTAACTGTTTTGTGCCAATACTTTTGGTTCATATCACGTAACATCATACGAAACGAACTTTTATCGCCAATGATTTGCCTGATGTTGTGTATCATATTGCTGGCCTTATAATACATATCGCCGCTGCCACTTTTATTGACATTGTATTTTCCAATGATCGGTATATCGTTCTGTATGTTTTTGCGGATGCCTTGTGCATATTCATTGCCTGCATCCGTTCCAAAAATAAAATCAGTATACAGTGTTTCACTATAATTGGTAAAACCTTCATGCACCCACATATCGGCAATATCTTTTGTGGTGATATTATTACCATACCACTCATGGCCACTTTCATGCACAATAATGAAATCCCATTTTAAACCCCAGCCTGATCCGCTCAAGTCTCTGCCTCTGTAACCATTCTGAAATTCATTTCCATAAGCAACAGCACTCTGGTGTTCCATGCCGAGATAACTTGTTTCAACCAACTTGTATCCATCTGCATAAAAAGGATAAGGGCCAAACCAATATTCAAAAGCTCGAAGCATGGGCTTCACCTGTTCAAATTGTTTTTTGGCTTTATCCAGATTATACTCCAATACATAATAGTCAAGATCAAGCTTTCCGTTTTCTCCCATCAAAGTATCGCTGAAATGTAAATACTTGCCAATGTTCATGCTAATGTTATAACTGTTGATGGGCTGACTTACAATCCATGACCATGTTTTATTTCCTTTTCCATCGGCCATTACATTTCTTAAACGGCCATTTGAAACATTCATCAATGTATCAGGAGCAGTAATGCTGATGAGAGTACT
>JANMOR010000412.1:0-12651 GCA_031369435.1 Chitinophagaceae bacterium | reverse complement strand
ATTTAAACTCCTTTTATAGCCAGCAGCAGGTGTGGAAAATATTCAATCTGATTCCATTTCAACTTTATTGTTTAAACACCTGCTCAGGAGTAAATACATTATCTGTAGAGAGGTGCATAAAAAAAGGGAGCTGCTTGATATTTTCAGCTGTTTTAACAGATATGATTTTGGGGAAAAGCTTCCTCATATGATTATTCAAATCCTCAAAAAATAAAAATGAAAATTAGGCTGAAATGTTTTCTGTGCTGCAATACGGGCCTTGAAACTCAACAGGGTTATGCATCTCAGGCAAAATATAAATTTTTTTACAGGTAAAACTTACTGGCATGATTTTTTGTTTTTACTTCTAAAATACTTTTATGATTATCAGGATAAAAAACATGATCTGCCAGCGCTGCAAAATTGTTGTTGAAAATATTCTATCAAATCTGGGCTTGGCTGCAGAATCAATTTCAATTGGTGAAATTGTTTTAAAAGGAAAAGTATCGGACAGCAAATTAAAGGAATTGGATGCGGCATTAAAAGAAGTTGACCTTGAACTGGTTTACGATAAGAAAAACCTGATTGATCAGCAAATCAAAAACCTCATTTTTGAAGTCATTCATTTCAGCGAGGAACCATTAAGTATTAAATTCTCCTGTTACTTAAGCAGCAAACTAAATTACAATTACAATTATTTATCTAAGATATTTTCCGAAGTAAATGGAATTAACATTGAAAGGTTTATTATTTTACAAAAAATTGAAAAGGTAAAGGCAATGCTGGTATCGGATGAAGCAATACTCAGCGAAATTGCTTTTAAGATGAATTACAGCAGTGTAAGCCATCTCTCTAATCAGTTTAAAAAGTATACAGGTTACAGAGCAAGTGATTACAAGTCATCACTAAGAGCAAATGGTATTTACAGAACCATGTCGTCGCATAAGATGGCTGTATAAACGATAAACTAAGTATTTAAAGGAAAATTGTGTTGAAGTGTATAATGAATAGCCTCAGTAGCATTTGCGAATACCCCCATTTTTATTAGATACTTTAAATTAATAGAAACACAAAATTTAAACAAAAATCAATATGATTTAATATTATAGCTGAAGTCATTGCTTAATAACAAGGAGCTGCTTCCAGTATAATTCATAAGATTTTTTAGAAGTTGATAATAAAAGCACAATTTAAGTTTTCATATTACCTATGCTAATGCCTAAGCAATGATTTTACTCAAACACTATATCGACTTAAAAGTATTTCATTTTAATACTTTTATTGATTTCAAAGTGATAGAAGTATTACAGGAGGATGAAGGAGTAAGTTTTCAAATATTTTATAAGAAACGTTATTTCTTTACGTTAGTACCAAGGAAATCAAAAGCTGTATGTTTTGAACTCTCCCCATTTGATAAATTACGGAAAACTGCAATTGACTGGGATCTGTTTTCAAAAATTGAAATTTCACTCTTTGCTATTTTATTGCGAGAGCCGCATTCTTAAAAGGTTAATACGAACCAGTTTCCTGGTAATCTCCTTTCAACACTTTTAGGTTTTACTTTATACTACTTTCTCTATGAAATAATATCATGAGTAGTGATATGCTATTGCAATGAAGCATTGACTCGTAATTTTTTTATATCCAATAATTTCCCTTCCACTTCTCAAATTGTAGAACCCGTTACTCAAAAAAAGCTAATTGCAACACTCAATTATCAATAAATAATTTGGCATATCCTTTGAATTTTAGTTCATATATCTTAAACACCACAATCATGGATCAGGAAATAGTAGATGAGAACCTTAAGTTCTTGAAAGAGAAAATCAACTCCATCAAAGTTGCTCTGTTCAGATCCGAAATTGATTCGGAATTAAAATTGCCAAATAACATCATCCAGACATATAAAGTAGATGATGATGGCACTGTATGGTTTTTTACAACATTAAACAGTTGTCATAAAGCCTTGAGTGGAAAACCATTTTTTGCACGCTTATATTTTTACAAAAAAGGAGCAGATTTTCATCTTCAGCTGAGTGGACAGGCTGTAATTGTTGATGATGAGGATCAGGATACTGTCAATAATATTTCTGCAGGTTCTTATCCCGTAGGTTTAATAAAAATGAAAATATTACAGGCAGAGTTTAATGAAAAAAACAGCGACAGGAATATATCCTGGTCACAGAAATTAAGATCTGTTTTCAATCAGTTATTTATTGCCCAACATAGAGTCTATCATTTTACTTAACATAGTTTTTCTCAAGGGACAGGAATAAAGAATCAACAGATGAATTCATTTAACCAATAGCGATATAAAAACAACAAACCCATTCAAAAGATGGGTTTGTTGCTTTATTGGAATAGATCAATGAAATCCGGTAGCAGCAGGTATTAAAATTGACTTTAATGTAAATTACAAATCCAATGTATACTTCAGCAATTGTTCTTCTTTTAAAATGCAAATTTGCTTACCATCAATTTTAATTAATTTTTCTTCTGCCAATTCATTCATCATCCTGAACAGTGTTTCGTACGTTGTTCCTGTATAAGAAGCAAGATCCTGCCGGCTTAATGTAATATTGATAAACCCATCACTGCCGGCTCCGAATTTTTGATTTAAAAAAAGTAAGGCATTGGCAATACGTCCTTTAACCGGCATATGAGCCAGGTTGCGCATTCTTTTTTCTGATTCTTTTAGTTCAGATGCAAAAAACATCATCAACTGGTAAAGAAAATCCTGGTTTACTTTTAAAGTGCTGTTGAAAAAATCTAGATCAATGAAACACACATCAGTTGGTTCTAATACAGTTCCTGAAACGGGATAGATCGTATCACTGCCTAAGCCCCTGTGGCCAACTATGTCTCCATCTTTTGCTATACGTAAAATCAGTTCTTTATCAGCCCCCCATTTTTTATGCACTTTAACAAGACCCCTTGTGATAAAATACATTCCCTTTACTTCTTTTCCTTCTTCAAAAAGAAGCTCACCTTTTTTTAAATGATAACTTTTACGATTTATATCAATTGCTGGTAGCCAATCTTTTAAAGATTGTTTACATAATACACAACTTTGCAGGTCGCAGTTTTTTTTGTTTTGCTTCATACCGCTTGATTGATTCAGGTTAGATGTATGCAATATTAGCCCGAATCGTTTATGCTTTGTTTTTGTATTATTTCTTTTTAGAAAAAAAATCAGTTCTTTCTCGCAGGATTTCTGAATGAAGTAAAGATGGATGAAGCCCTACAACTTCACCAACAATAATAATAGCCGGGTTGCTTAAACCTGCAAACTGAGCTTTAAAAAAAATATCTTTCACAGTACCAATAACCATCTTTTCTTTTGCTGTTGTACCATTTTGAATAATGGCAACAGGCGTTTCTTCTTTTCCATTTGTTTTAAAAATATCCATGATAGCTTCAAGTTTACTCATGGCCATTAAAATGATCACTGTTGCTGAAGATTTTGCTGCCAGTTGTATATCGGCAGATAATTCACCTGATTGTGTAGTGCCTGTTGTAACCCAGAAGCTTTCATTGACACCCCTGCAGGTTAATGGAATCATTTGCATAGCTGGTACTGCTATTGCGCTGGAAATTCCCGGAATTATTTCAACTGTAATGCCTGCAGATCTTGCTGCATCTATTTCCTCCTGTGCCCTGCCAAAAACAAATGGGTCGCCACCTTTAAGCCTTACAATAGAATTGTAAGATCCGGCATATTCAATTATTAAAGTGTTGATTTCAGCTTGTGATAATGCATGACATCCATATCGCTTGCCTACAAACTTTTTTATGGCTTGTTCCGGTGCATACTCAAGCAGAACTTCATTTGCCAAAGCATCATATAAGATAACATCCGCTTTCTGCAAGGCCTTAATAGCTTTCAAAGTAATCAATTCCGGATCACCAGGTCCTGATCCAACTAAGCATAATGTGGGCTTCAATTTAAACATTATGATAAAATATATATGATTAAAATGTCCAATTTTGTTGTAAAACTAAAATAAAAAGCTTTAATTTTATTACATAAATCATTTTATAATGTGATTTATTGTATTTGCCACATAAATAGTATTATATAGAATATATTGTTATACGATTGCTTGCTACCATTATTGTTATACAATTTAAACAATAAAGCACATGAAAGTAGTGGTAGTAGGAAATGGAATGGTTGGTTATAAGTTTTGTGAGAAGCTTATAACAAAAATAACCGATCAGCAATTTGAGATTGTTGTTTTCGGTGAAGAAATCAGGCCTGCCTATGACAGGGTTCACCTGAGCGAATATTTTTCAGGCAAATCTGCCGATGATCTTTCCCTCGCTTCCAAAGAATGGTATTCTACAAATAATATAGTTCTTCATTTAAGTGATCCGGTCAATCTGATCGATCGTGAAAACAAAATCGTTCAATCCCATAAAGGCATCACAGAATCTTACGATTATCTTGTTCTTGCAACTGGCTCATCTGCTTTTGTTCCCCCAATTCCCGGCGTTGAAAAAGAAGGCGTTTTCATCTATCGCACTATTGAAGATCTTGAACTGATGACTCAATGGGGAAAGAAATCAAAAAAAGGAGCAGTAATAGGTGGCGGCTTGCTGGGATTAGAAGCTGCCAAAGCAATGCTCGATTTGGGTGTTACCGATACACAGGTCATTGAATTTGCTCCACGCCTGATGCCTCGTCAGATTGATGATGCAGGTTCAAAATTATTACAATCAAAATTAGAAAGCTTAGGGCTCAGCATTCATACTTCTAAAAACACATCAGCTATAACAGGTGATGAAAGTATTAAAGGAATGACTTTCTCTGATGATACTTCAATTGATGTAGATATGCTGGTGATCTCTGCAGGTATTAAACCGAGAGATGAGTTAGCTAAATTATGCGGACTTGAAACAGGTCATCGTGGTGGTATAACTGTCAATGATCAGCTTCAAACATCTGACTCAAACATTTTTGCTATTGGAGAATGTGCATTACATAAAGGAATGATTTATGGTTTGGTAGCACCAGGTTATGAAATGGCTGATGTTATTGCTGCCAATCTTACAGGCGGCGAAAAAGCATTTACAGGATTTGATATGAGCACCAAACTAAAATTAATTGGTATTGATGTTGCCAGCTTTGGTGATCCGTTTATAAATGCAAATGGTGTAAAAAGTATTGTGTTTGATGATAGTGTGAAAGGTGTTTACAAACGTATTAATGTAAGTGCCGATGGTAAAGAATTGTTGGGCGGTATTTTAGTGGGTGATGCTGAGCAATACAATATGTTATTGCAAACCTGTAAAAATAAAGTGGTGTTACCTCCTAATACAGAAGATGTGATTCTTGGTGCAAGAGGTGGTGAGAGCGATGCTGGTGCAGGTGTTACAGGTTTGCCGGATGATGCAGTGATCTGCAGTTGCGAAGCAATTACCAAAGCTGCAATTTGTGGAGCTGTTGAATTGGGTTATGAATCAGTTGATGCAATAAAAAAATGTACAAAAGCAGGAACCGGTTGTGGTGGATGTGTGCCGATGGTAAAAGACCTGATGCAGTATACAATGAAAGCACAGGGCAAACTTGTACGCAATGTGTTGTGCGAACATTTTGATTACAGCAGGCAGGAGTTATTTGATTTGGTAAAGATCAACCAATTAAAAACATACAATGAAGTATTGGATATGTTTGGTAAAGGTGATGGCTGCGAATTATGTAAACCTCCTGTTGCTTCTATCCTTGCAAGTTTATGGAATGAAGTGATACTGAAAAAAGGAAATGATACAGCCCAGGATAGCAATGATCGTTTCCTGGCAAATATTCAAAAAGGCGGAACCTATTCTGTTGTACCACGTATCCCCGGTGGAGAAATTACACCAGATAAACTGATCGTAATTGGACAGGTAGCGAAGAAATATAATCTCTATACAAAAATTACCGGCGGCCAGCGCATTGATCTGTTTGGTGCACACTTAAGCGATTTACCGGATATATGGGAAGCATTAATTGATGCAGGATTTGAAAGCGGACATGCTTACGGTAAAAGTTTACGTACAGTAAAAAGTTGTGTTGGCAGTACCTGGTGCCGCTTTGGTTTGCATGATAGCGTAAGTTTTGCTATACGTGTTGAAGAACGTTACCGTGGTCTTCGTTCACCACATAAATTAAAAGGTGGTGTTAGTGGTTGTATCAGAGAATGTGCAGAAGCACAGAGTAAAGACTTTGGAATCATTGCAACAGAAAAAGGCTGGAATCTGTATGTATGCGGCAATGGTGGCAGTAAACCACAACATGCTTTATTATTAGCAACTGATATAGATGAAGAAATCGTTATAAAGTATCTCGACCGGTTCTTAATGTTTTATGTAAAAACAGCTGATCCGCTTACACGTACTGCAACATGGCTCAATAAAATGGAAGGTGGAATTGATTACCTGCGTGCAGTTGTTGTAAATGATGTATTGGGAATGAATGCACAATGGGAAGCTGATATGGAAAGCCATGTATCAACATACGAGTGTGAATGGAAGGCTGCTATTGAAACACCGGAGTTACGTAAACGTTTTAATCATTTCGTAAATGCACCGGCAGAAAAAGATCCAAACGTAGAGTTTGATCCTATGCGTGAACAGAAGCGTGCAAAAGAATGGAAATAAGTTTTTTTTGATTTTATAAGAACGATTGCTGCCATATAGAAAACTGCTGTTACAACCTTTGAACACTTCAAAATTATTTTCTATGATTGATTGCTAAGGCCCTTTGGCCACTTTTCTGCGATTGCCTGCATATAAAAAAAGGAACAGATTTTACAAATCCTTAAGAACGAAGAATATGATCGCAGAAAAAATAATTACCTGGTTTGCCGCCTGCAGAACCGAAGATGTGCCTGCTAACGGTGGCGTGTGTGTGAAATATAATGACACACAGATTGCACTTTTCCATTTTACACGGAGAAATGAGTGGTATGCCACACAAAACGAATGTCCTCATCGTCAGCAAATGGCGTTGAGCAGGGGAATGATTGGTACACAAAATGAAGAACCCAAAGTTGCCTGTCCCTTTCACAAAAAAACATTTTCGCTGGTTACAGGTGAATGCCTGAGTGGTGATGAGTGTGCCATTAAAACCTATGACGTAAAAGTTGATAATGGGGTAGTGTATCTGGCAGTTGAACATTAAACAAACAATTATTTCAAATAAAAACTGAATAAAAAAAATGCCCAAAAAATAAATTAACAACTCAGCCTTGCTGAAATAAAAAGCCCGGCAGATTGCAGTCTAACCGGGCCGTATGATTCCAGGATTTCTCACCTTAAAATCGATCGAAATTAACATGAAAAATTTTAAAACAAGACGAATTATCTTTTTGAGCCTACTGTCACTTACTTATTGTACTGCACAGGCACAGTTTTCATTATCAGGCCAGGTTCGTACCAGAACCGAAGTACGTAATGGTTTAGGCAACCTTGTATTGAAAGGCTCCAGGCCTGCAGTATTTACTTCTCAACGAACAAGATTAAACTTCGGATACAAATGGGACAGGTTAACATTTGGTGTAGCGGTACAGGATGTTCGAGTATGGGGACAGGATGCATCATCTATTTCAAATGCCGATGGAAACCGCCTGATGTTGCATGAAGGATGGGCCGATCTTACCCTTTTCAATATTGCTGATACAACAATTAAAACAAAAGGCATTGACCTGATGACTTTGAAAATTGGCCGCCAGGAACTCATTTATGATGATGTGCGTTTGATCGGCAATTTAGATTGGTTGCAACAGGCACGCCGTCATGATATGGCATTATTGAAAACTGTTCACAAAGGATGGCAGATAGATATTGGTTATGCATTTAATCAAAACACAGATGCATTTGGATATACAGGAACCGGTTATGTTCCTTCCAATGTACCTGCTTATGTAAAAAATTCAATGGGAACATTGGTGCCTACACCGGCTGGTATGTTACCGATGGCGCCTGCAGGTAATGCAGGAAACAACAGTTCAAAAGCAGGCGCTCCTGTTTTTATGAATCCCCCTACAACAAATGGTGGTAACCAGGATTATAAATCATTCACCAGTTTGTACATCAGTAAAAAAATAAAGCAAACAAAATTTTCTGCACTTTTCTTCAACGACAATTTTGGAAAATATAAACTTGATTCAGCAGGATCTGCTGCTGCAGGTTATGTATATGGCCGTCGCTTTGTTTCATCAGGAGCAACAGATCCGTTTAATTATAAAGGTTCCAATCAACGTTATACCTATGGTTTAATGATCAACCAAATAATTGGTAATGCTTCCGGTTTTGGAAAGATTGCTTTACAGGGAGCATTCTATGCACAGTCGGGTAAAAACCGTGATGGTATCAGCATGAAGAAGGCCTGGCATTATACTGTTTCTGCAACTTATCAAAAAGGAAAGATCAGTGTTACACCAGGTTATGATGTGTTAAGTGGAAATGATGCAACAACAGCCGAAGATGAAAAGTTTGATCCATTGTATGGAACGCCACACCGTCATTGGGGTTATATGGATTATTTCTACGTAGGTACTGGTTCACCTGCAGGTGGATTAAAAAATCCTTACCTGAAAGTGAAATATACTGGTACTGCTTTAACAGCAGGTGTTGATTTTCATTTGTTCTCTGTTGATAAGAATATGAAGAAAGCTGATGGTACTTCCATCAACAAAAATTTGGGTAATGAACTTGATCTCCTGTTGAACTATAACATGAACAAGTTTACCAATATAGAATTGGGTTATTCAATGATGAATGCAACCGGCAGTATGGCTATTGCAAAAGGACAGGCAACAACAGATGCAGCTGCTGCCAATTACAGGAGAACAGGCAACTGGTTTTACGCCATGGTCCGCTTCTCACCTGATTTCTTTTATACAAAACCGGTAGCAATTAAACAATGATGAGGTGATTAGTGAAAATGATGAACAATGATTGATAACTCTTAAAACAAAAAAAAATAAACATGAAACTATCAATAAAGAAACTGATACTTTTTTCAACAGTCGTGCTTTTGCTCACTGGTATATTCTCATTTAAAATTTCTTCACCGGCACGTAAAATTAAACTGGGGTTTATTCCACTAACCGATTGCGCCCCCTTAGTAGTTGCAAAAGAGCTCGGTCTTTTTGCAAAATACGGATTGGATGTTGAGCTTGAAAAGCAGGCATCATGGGCAGTAGTGCGTGATAAAATATTGAATGGCGAATTGGATGGTGCTCATTGTTTATTCTCTATGCCGCTTTCTGTTTATACAGGCATTGGCGGAAAAGCAGGTTCTGAAATGAAAATTGCAATGGTGCTGAACAATAACGGACAGGCAATCACTTTATCAAAAGATTTTTGTGGACAGGTGGGTTTTAAACAAATCAATAAAGTTGCCGCTGCAGTAAAAAGTATACAGGGAAGAAAGGAAGTAACCTTCGCTCAAACTTTTCCTGGTGGTACACATGATATCTGGCTTCGTTACTGGATGGCAGCAGCTGGTATCAATCAAAAATCTGTCGGCATCATTACCATTCCTCCTCCGCAAATGGTAGCCAACATGCGTGTTGATAATATGGAAGGTTATTGTGTAGGTGAACCGTGGAATGGTGTTGCCGCAGCACAAAATGTTGGCTTCACACATATCTCAACACAGGATCTCTGGAAAAATCATCCGGAAAAAGCATTGGTGGTGAATTCAGCTTTTGCAGCAGCTAACAGAGAAGACTTAAAGAAAATAATGAAAGCAATTGTTGAAGCATGCAGGTGGTTAGATATAATGGCCAACAGGTCAAAAGCAGCTTCATGGCTCACAAAACCAAATTATGTTAATGCACCATTACAGGTAATTGAAGCAAGATTAAAAGGATCGTATGATCTCGGTTGTGAATTAGGTGTACAGAAGTATAAAGATGATTACATGACTTTTTATAACAATGGAATTGTAAATATGCCTAAGAAATCATACACTGCCTGGTTCCTTGCACAGTATGTACGCTTTGGTTATTTAAAGGCTGAGCCAAATTACAAAGCCATTGCAGAAAAACTGGTATTAGATGATCTGTTTGCTGAAGTGGCAAAAGAAATGGGAATACCGGTACAAACTGATATGCTGCCCATCAAAACAAATTTTGATGTGTCATTCGATCCAAATAATGTAACGGCCTATCTGAAAACAACAAAACATTAAACCGTGAATTGTGAATGGTGAGTTGTGAAATGCAGGTTTACAATTAAAGAAACTTATTCACCATTAACCATTCACAATTGACAAAAAATATTACAATGAAAAATTTCTTCTCAATAAAAACGCTTCTGTCAGCTCTCTACTTTATGGGTGGGCTTGCGTTGATGGGTGGTATATGGGAATTGATTGCAGCAATCACCAAACATGAAATTCCAACACCGGCTATGACATGGGAAGTGTTTAAAGAAGTAATACAAAATCCTTTGCAGAATGATCCTGATTATAAAGGTATCGGCACAAAGCTGTTAAGCTCTCTCAGTCGTGTGGGCATTGGATTTGGCTTTGGCAGTTTGATTGCCATTCCCATTGGTTTGATCATGGGCGCCAATAAAATCAGCATGAACATCATCAATCCAATGGTACAGATACTGCGCCCGGTTTCTCCATTGGCATGGTTCCCGTTAGGACTTGCCATTTTCCAGGATTCACCACAGGCGAGCATCTTTATGATCTTCATCTGTTCATTATGGCCAACGTTGATCAACACTGCATTTGGTGTATCGCATATACCGCAGGATCATAAAAATGTGGGAAAGGCATTTGGTTTCTCCCGTTGGAAATACATTACCAAAATTGTGTTGCCTTATACATTCCCACACATCTTAACAGGTTTACGTTTGTCAATTGGTGTAGCATGGATGGTGATTGTTGCTGGTGAAATGTTATCGGGTGGTATGGGCCTCGGATACTTTGTGTGGGAAGAAGGTTTTAATGGAGGCAGCATTGCAAAAATTTTAGTAGCCATCATTATCATTGGTATTGTTGGCTTATTACTCGACAGGATTTTTATGACACTGCAAAAGCGTTTCAGTTTTGCTGCATAATTAAAAAAGATGTTTATGAATAAAAAAAATATAACAACGGCTTTACTGGTAGCAGTGATTGTTGGAACTATACTGAATATAATAAACAGCTACGACATATTTATTGAAGAAAGGTTTACAGGTAAGAACATGTTGAAGATCATGCTTACTTATATCACTCCTTTTTGTGTTTCATTGTATTCATCCAGCAAAGCAACAAAGCAAAAAGTATGAAAGCAATGATACCGGTAACAGGTAAAAGAAAATTTATTATAAACTCTTAATTGAGCAATTATGACAAGTACTTTAGAAATGAGTCCCCGGATTTTAGATTTAAAAACCGAAACAAATATTTCAGACGATAACAGCATCGAAATAAAAGATGTAACCGTTAGTTTCAAAACTCCGACCGGTGTTTATACTGCTGTTAAAGAAATTTCACTGGAAGTAAAGAAGGGCGAAATCATTGCACTCATTGGTCACTCGGGTTGTGGTAAGTCAACATTAATGGGCACTATCAGCGGTATGGTGAAACCTACTTCGGGTGAAGTGAAAGCCAATGGAAATATTGTAACAAAACCAGGCCCTGACAGAGGCATTGTATTCCAGAATTATTCATTGCTTCCCTGGTTAAGTGTGTACAGTAATATTTATGAAGCTGTTGATGCCGCAATAAAAAACAAATCAACTGCTGAGAAAAAAACGTTGGTTGAAAAAAACCTGAAGATGGTGAAACTGTGGGAGCATAAAGATAAACTACCCGGTCAACTATCTGGTGGTATGAAACAACGGGTGGCTATAGCAAGGGCATTTGCAATCAACCCATCCATATTACTGCTCGATGAACCTTTTGGTGCATTAGATGCACTCACGAAAAGCAGCATGCATATAGAACTGTTGAAATTATGGAACCTCGATAACAGGGAAAAAACAATTGTAATGGTTACGCATGATGTGGAGGAAGCCATCTTTTTAAGTGATCGTGTAGTGGTGATGAATAACGGCCCCGCTGCAACCATCAAAGAAATTGTAGAGGTCCCCTTACCAAGACCAAGAAATAAAAAGGAGATCGTTCATGATGAATGTTATATGGCCATCCATGACCGGTTATTGAGCCTGTTGATTGATAAATTTTCTATTGACGATATACAGTAATCTATTATAACAATTAAACTACAGCCAATGCAGCAAGCATCATTACAACAACCATTAACTAAGCTCAAAATATTTTCGCTGAGCGGTGTGCAAATGAAAACCTTCCATGTTACATGGTTAACATTCTTTGTCTGTTTCTTTGGATGGTTTGGTTTGGCTCCTTTGATGCCAACCATTAAAGAAAACCTGAACTTAGATAAATCACAGATCGGAAATATTGTGATTGCATCAGTATCCGGTACCATCATTGCCCGTTTGCTCATTGGCAAACTTTGCGATACATGGGGTCCTCGTAAAACATACACTGCTTTATTATTGATTGGTTCAATTCCTGTAATGTGTGTTGGATTGGCACAGAGTTATACTTCTTTTTTATTATTCCGTTTAGCCATCAGTATTATCGGTGCATCATTTGTCATTACACAGTTTCATACTTCCATGATGTTTGCACCTAATATCAAAGGAACAGCAAAC
>JANMOR010000389.1:0-1891 GCA_031369435.1 Chitinophagaceae bacterium | reverse complement strand
CGCTGGCAGTTATACGGTTACTGTTCGTGATGCGAATGGTTGCAGCAACCTTAAATCAATTACCATTAACCAGCCGGCAGCAATTGTTTCAACTGAAGCAGGAGAAAATGTTCTTTGTAATGGCGGAACAAATGGCAAAATCACCGTGAGTGCCGGTGGTGGAACGGGTCCTTATCAATACAGATTAAACAGTGGGGCCCTTCAAACAAGTAATGAGTTTACAGGTTTAGCTGCAGGTACATATAACATTACCACAGTAGATGCTAATAATTGTTCTATTACAAAATCATTGACACTAACACAGCCTGCTGCTATTACCAATGCGCCTGCACAGGAAGAAGTGAAGTGTTTTGGTGAATCAACAGGAAGAATTACAGTAACAGCTGCTGGTGGTGTTGCTCCTTTGCAATATCGTTTAGGATCGGGTGCTTTACAAAGCAGTAATTTATTTACAAATCTTGCAGCAGGTAGTTATAGTGTAACGGTGAGAGATGCCAATGGTTGTGAAACAACACAAACTATTGCTGTCACTCAAAAAGCACAGCTTGTTCAAAATATAATATCTGTTAATCCGGATGCTTCCAACAGGTTTGTAGGTTCATTAACTGTAACAGGTTCTGGTGGAACAACTCCATATGAATATTCATTGAACGGTGGCGCTTATCAATCAAGTGGCGATTTCTCCAATACATTTATCATTGGTGATAATACTTTGCGTATAAGGGATGCAAACGGATGTGTAGTTACAGCAACCCGGAGAATTGAGTTGATTGTTACAAAAGATACCTGGAAATCATTCACCAAACTGTATCCCAATCCAAACAACGGAGCTTTCTATGTTGATATCAGAGGTGTGCAGATCGGTAATAATTTCCAGCTGCAAATCTTTGATTCTAAAGGAAGCCTGGTTCATCGTATGGAAACAGGATCAACAAATACGGGTTCCTTTGTAAAACAATTGAATCTGGGTAATTTAAATGCGGGTTTACATACAATGAAGGTGATTTCCGGAAACACCGGCGATCAGATCATTTTACGTTTTATTGTTAATCAGAAATAAAGAATTATTTTTTTTATAAAAACCTCCTGATTGATCAGGAGGTTTTTTTATAACAGTAGAGTTTATTATGCCCACAGAATTTGGAATGATTTATAAATCAATTTGGTTTTATCTTCAATAAAAAATAGTAATGAATATTGTTGCAGTTATACCGGCCCGTTATGCAGCTTCTCGGTTTCCTGCCAAGCTGATGCAGTTGCTGGGTGATCAGCCTGTCATTCTTCATACCTATCTTAATACTGTTGCTACCGGTTTGTTTACTGATGTTTTTGTTGTTACAGACAGTGAACTGATTTTTAATACCATCACTGATGCCGGTGGAAAAGTGATCATGAGTAAAAAAGAACATGAGAGTGGAACGGATCGTATTGCAGAAGCAGTAGCTGAAATGAATGTAGATGTAATTATTAATGTGCAGGGTGATGAACCATTTGTTCAAAAAGAACCATTAGAAAAACTATGTGCTTTATTTACGGATAGTGATGTACATGTAGCATCATTAATGCATATTGTTTCGGATAAAGAAATGATCCATGATCCGAATTGTGTGAAAGTGGTCGTCAATAAAAAAATGGATGCAATGTATTTCAGCAGAAGTGTTCTTCCTTTTGAAAGGGATCCTTCTTTTCATCCGGTTTATTATAAACATATTGGTATTTATGGATACAGAAAGGAAAGTTTGTTGAAGTTTACACAACTCCCGGCCTCCTTATTGGAACAAATAGAAAAATTAGAGCAGCTTCGTTTACTGGAAAACGGGATCAATATCAGGATGGCTGTAACCGAACCATGGGGTATTTCCATTGATACGCCCATGGATCTGGACAAGGC
>JANMOR010000380.1:0-9060 GCA_031369435.1 Chitinophagaceae bacterium | reverse complement strand
CTGGCCAATGTAAAAACGGGCGATCATATTGTAAGTGTCAACAAACCTTATACATGGGTGCAACGCATGTTCGATGTCATCCTTCCACGCTTTGGAATTACCACTACTTATGTTGATGGAAGAAAAACAGAAAATTATATTGAAGCAACAAAATCCAATACAACATTCTATTATCTCGAAAGTCCAAACAGCTGGGATTTTGCTTTGCAGGATATAGAAGCGATTGCAGCTTATGCCAAACAACATAACATCATCACTTTAATTGACAACAGTTATTGTACGCCGCTGTATCAAAAGCCAATCAGGATGGGAATTGATATGGCCATGCAAACAGCAACAAAATACATTGGCGGCCACAGCGATACATTGGGCGGAGTTTTGAGCAGCAGCCATGCTATGATCAAGAAAATATTCGACAGTGAGTATCTCAACATAGGAAGCGGTATTCAACCATTCAATGCCTGGCTGCTCATTCGTGGTTTGCGCACTTTGCCGGTACGATTGGAACGTATCAATCAAACAACAAAGCTTGTGGTTGAATTTGTGAAACAACATCCTGCAGTCAGCAAAATTAATTATGCCTTTGATGAAAGTTTTGATCAACTGCCATTAGCAAAGAAGCAAATGAAGGAAGCTCCCGGTTTGTTTTCTTTTTATGTAAAAGCAAAATCAAGACAGGAGATTGTAACATTTTGCGAAAGCCTGCAACATATACAAATGGCGGTGAGCTGGGGTGGTCATGAAAGTTTGTTGTTGCCCAAATGTGCCGGCATCCGGGATGAAGATTTTGATGCTGCCAACCCCGAACATCAGATGGTAAGATTGTATGTGGGTTTGGAAGAGGCTGACTATCTCATCAATGATCTGAAACAAGCCTTTGAAAAAGCAGGTTTGGGCTGATATTTCTTAAAAAGGAGTAGAAAACTCATAGGATCCTGAGGCCGCTAATCAAAAATCAATATTTTCGTGCCCCGAAAGTCATTACTTTGTCATTATTAATATATATGAAGAAGATTCTGCCTCTTTTAACCTTATCACTCCTGTTGCTTTTTGTTGGATCACAGCTATCAGCCCAGGACAAATGGGATCTACGCCGCTGTGTTGAATATGCAGTTGCCAATAATATCAACATAAAACAAGCCGATATACAGGCTAAAATTGCGGTCCTTACATTTGAGCAAAGCAAGTTACAACGATGGCCCAATGCCAATTTTCAGAACAGTAACGGTTTTCAGTTTGGCCGTTCCATTGACCCTGCCACCAACGGGTTTACTAATCAGCAGATTTCATTTTCCCAGTTTGGCTTATCCAGCAGCGTTACTTTATTCAATTTCAATTCTCAAAAAAACACCATACTTGGTAATGAGCTGGAAGTAAAAGCACAAAATGCTTCTGTTGAAAGATGGAGAAATGATATTTCATTAAGTGTAGCGGCTGCTTATTTACAGGCATTGTTATCAAGAGAGCAGGTAAATATTACAATGGTGCAAATTGGTCAAACAAGAGATCAACTGGCCAATACAAGAAAATTAGTTGATGCAGGAAGCTTGCCTGAATTAAGCGCTGCCGAACTGGAAGCACAACTGGCAAGAGACAGCAGTACTTATATTGCTGCATACTCTACTCATCAAACAAACTTACTGGCGTTGAAAGTGTGGATGAATTTTGACCCGGCACTTTCGTTTGAACTGGATACACCACCTGTTGATATGATTCCGGTTGAAACCTTTGCTGAATTGCAACCTGATATGGTTTATAAATTGGCTGTGGCCAATATGCCTTTGCAAAGAGTGAATCAGTTACGGTTACAATCATTGGAAAAATTTCAGAAAGCTGCAAGAGGAAGTATGTATCCAAGTATTGGTGCATTCGGCAATTTAAATTCTGCGTTCTCCAGTGCATTGAAAAATCTTCCGAAGGGAGCCAATATACCAGTTACAATTCCTATTGGTTTTACCTCGGCAGGATCGCCAACTAACCTCGATGTGTTTACACAAACGTTTATTCCATCCGGGTCACAAAAAGCAAATTTTATACGTCAGTTGGATTTTAACTTTCGCCAATCTGTTGGTATCAGTGTCAATGTTCCCATCTTTAACGGCGGACAGTCGAGAACTGCATGGCAACGCAGCAAACTGAATTACATGAATCAGCAATTGCAGGTTGAAAATGACAATCAAACATTGAAGCAGGATATATACAGGGCGTATAACGATGCCAGCGCTGCTTTTCAGCGTTACCAGGCATCTATCAAAACTGTAAAGACGGCTGAATATTCTTATGACCTTACAAGAAAAAGATATGAAGCCGGATTGCTACGCACTATTGATCTTATCACCAATCAGAATAATTTATTCAGGGCAAGACTTGAAAAAATATCCAACCAGTTCGATTATGTATTTCGTATGAAGGTGTTGGAATTTTATAAAGGACAGGGTTTAAAATTATAATCTTATCAATCAAATTAATTAACAGGTATAACATCTTTATATGAGTAAGAAAATATGGTGGATCATCGGAATCCTTGTTGTAGTCATCATTGCATTGGTCGTTTTAAAGAAAAGCGGAGCCATTGGAAAAGAAGAAGGCATTAAAGTAGCCACAGAAAAAATCACCAAACGAACAATCATTGAAACTGTTAGTGCCAGTGGCAAAGTATATCCCGAAGATGAACGAAAAGTGAGCAGTGATGTAAGTGGTGAAGTAGTGGAAATGTATGTGGAAGAAGGCGACAGCGTTCGCAAAGGACAAATACTGGCAAGAGTTTTTGCTGATGTATTAACTTCTGCAAGAGACAGGGCCTCATCAGTTGTAAATCAACAACAGGCACAGGTAGGTAACACCGAAGCTTCCTTAGAAGCATTTGAAGCAAGACTCAACCAGGCCAAACTCAACTACGACCGTCAGAAAAAATTATTTGATGATAAAGTGATTTCCCGTTCTGAATTTGAAACAGCCGAAAGCCAGTACCTCACAGCAAGAGCAGATTTAAATGCAGCAAGGCAAACCATCCGCAGCGGTAAAGCAAGTGTACAAAGTGCACAGGCAAGTTTAACAGAAGCCAATAAAAATCTTTCACGTACTTCAGTTCTGTCACCCATGGATGGAATTGTTTCTTTACTTGCTGTAAAAAAAGGCGAACGTGTTTCAGGTAACAGTTTCAGTTTGGGCACTGAAATTCTGCGTGTGGCCAATATGAACCGTATTGAAGTAAGAGTGGATGTTGGTGAAAATGATATTCCAAAAGTAAAGATTGGTGATAGTGCATTTGTTGAAGTGGATGCTTATAACGATAGAAAATTCAAAGGAGTTGTTACAAAAATTTCCAGCAGCAGTACATCGGCAACCTCGCTTGCAACTACAACAAGTGATGTAACCAATTATAAAGTGTATATCAGGATTGACTCGGCTTCCTATGCCGATTTAATTGATCCTTCCAAATCAAAGAACCTTCCTTTTCGCCCGGGTATGAGTGCCAGTGCCGATATCATGACTACCATACATGAAAATATTCTTGCTGTTCCAATTCTTGCAGTTACTACAAGAGATAAAAATGAAAAGGAATCAAAGGCTAAAGCAAAGGAAGCAAATGATAAGAAAAAAGCCCAGGGGCAGGAAGTGCCAACTGAAACTGCCGTATTAACAGAAGATATGGAAGAAGTAGTTTTTATTGTAGCAGCCGATGGCATTGTTAAGAAAATCCCTATCCGCACCAACATACAGGATAATGAATACATTGAAGTCATGAGCGGACTTAAAGAAGGGGATATGGTTGTAAGTGCTCCTTATAATACAATTAGTAAAATTTTGAAGGATGGTTTAAAAGTACAGGTGGTTGCAAAGGATAAAGTGTATGAAGAAAAGTAAACATCTTAAATAATTATAAAGAATCCCGCTTTATAGCGGGTTTTTTTTTTGGTATGTAGTTGCTGCAGAGAATAAAAGTTCAAACGGGTAAAATAAATTACGGCAAAATGCCCTGATAAAGAGCGAATCAGTATTTTAGATGATCTTAAACGAATTGATTGAAGGAAGAATTAAAAAATAAGTTCGCCATTATTGGCAGCGGAAGTTTTGCAACGGCGCTGGCCAAGATCTTAAATGGTAATGAAATACCGCTGTATTGGTTTGTGCGTAACCAGCACATCATTGATCATTTAAAAAAGTATGGTCATAATCCGGCTTACCTGCGTTCGGCATCTTTCAAGCCGGAGTTATTGGATTTAAGTATCAACCTGGCTGAAACCATTCAGCAGGCGGAGTATATTATTTTTGCATTTCCATCTGCTTATACAGTTGATGTGTTGAGTGTGTTACCAAAGAATATTTTTGAAGGAAAAAAGATCATCTCAGCCATTAAAGGAATTGTTCCCCAAAACAATTTGTTGATGAATGATTTTCTTAAAAATGAATTTGAGTTTGATGTGAATGATTATTACACCATCATGGGGCCCTGCCATGCAGAAGAAGTAGCATCAGAAAAATTATCCTATCTCACATTCACAGGTCTGCACGATAAAACAACACAATGGATTGCCGATCAGTTTAAAAATCATTATATCAACACAGTGATCAATGATGATGTATATGGTGTACAGTTTGCTGCCATCTTAAAAAATATCTATGCATTGGGAAGTGGTATTGCTCATGGGTTGGAATATGGTGATAATTTTTTAAGTGTGCTGATTGCCAATGCCGCTGATGAGATGGCAGGCTTCCTGCGCAAAGTTGGTATCCGTAATATTGAAGTGGGTGTACACAAAGAACCCATTCCCGGGGTACAGTTATTGAAAAAATCATTCCGTAAATCGGCCAACTATGCCGCCAGTGTTTATATGGGCGATCTGCTGGTAACCTGTTACTCCATGTACAGCCGTAACCGTACGTTTGGAAATATGATCGGGAAAGGATTTTCAGTAAAAGCGGCACAACTTGAATTGAATATGGTGGCAGAAGGATATAATGCCAGCAAGAGTTTTTTCAACATCAACAAAGAAGTGGGAGCAGATATGCCCATTGCCAATACAGTATATAAGATATTATGGGAAGATGTTCCGCCTGCTGTTGCATTTGAGCAGTTGGAGAATGAGTTGATTTGATGTCTTGCAATCTGCGTTGTTAAAGTTTACCCTTTGCTTTATTTAGCTCTTAACTCTTTGTAACTTTACAAAAAAGAAAAATGATGCCGGTTTCATTTACAGGGTTTAGCGGTTTGGCGCTCTTACTGATGCTGCTGATTGGCATTGTTCATCATCTGCTTAGTCAACGACATGCAAAGAAGCATTCGGTTGAATAAGTTATTCTCTTCCATTTTTAACATCAACGTCTTATTGATTTCAGGCAACTGCATTATTCAGTGAATCAGTGTTCATTTTTTTTGCAGCCTTGTAATAAAAAAGAATGCAAACTGCCATTACCAGGTGACTTACATCGTTATAATTAAACCAACGGTTAATGCTGAGTTTAAACGCATGACAAAGAATTGCAAGAACACCCAATGCAGTAGCTATAAAAATATTCTTCAGGGCAGGGTCTTTTGTTTTGCTGTAAACAAATAATTCAAGACAAAAGACAACTACAAATAAGCCATAGATAGCATGCAGCTCAACAAATAAAAAATTGAGAGTACCCAATGAAAGAGCCATGAAAGTGAAGATCTCAATATAGTTAAACACAGAAAAGAAAATTCCTGCGTTTCTGTTCATCAATGGTCTTGCATGTGCAATTGCAGCACGTTCAAATAAAGCAACACCCGCCATACTGGTATACCATCCGGGTATCTTACCATATAACCCGGTGGCATAAATAAATGCATGACCTAAAACGCCGCCAATGATGGTTGCAAAGCCAATCAATAAAAAAAAGTACCCAATAAACCGATGTATGAATGTTACATTGAGTTTTTTTCCCCTTAAACCGAAATAAGCATAAAAACACACTGTAGCTATGAGGAGGTTCGTAAGAACAGTAAAAGGCTCAAGTATAGTGATACCAAACCATTTTACACTTGGCATATGAGCTAAGTCGGTAATGGTTTCGTACATAAGTTTAGTTTGATTAAATGACTCACTGAATTTTATATAAAACTATACAAACAAATCCGAAGCAATTCTATCTGCAAATAACTTTCCTTCTCTTGTTAAGATAAGATGACCATTTTTTTCAATCAACCAATTCTTTTGTTGAAACAAAATGGACTCCTTTAATAATTGAGTTGCTTTTTCAGTTCCAAACTTTTTATCTACAAACTGCAGATCACTACCTTCCATTAAACGCAGGCTCGTCATAATATATTCATTCAACTGCTGAGTTGCTGTTAACTCTTCTTTTTCAAACGGAATCACATCCTGTTGCAATGATTGAATGTATTGCTGATTGTTGGCAACATTCCATTGCCGGCTTTTGCCATTAAATGAATGTGCTGAAGGACCTAATCCTAAATAAGCTGTTCCATGCCAGTAACTGCTGTTATGTTTGCTACGATGTCCCGGTTTTGCAAAATTTGAAATTTCGTAATGCTCAAAACCAGCTTGCTCCATATAATCCATGAGAAATAAAAACTGCCGGCTTTGCTGTTCGGGATCAATATCCTGTTTTTGATGCTGGCTGATCTGTTTAAATAAAGGAGTTTTTTCTTCAACCGTTAATGCATAACAGGAGAGATGGGAAATATTTTGTTGCAACACCCAATCTAAATTCTGTTTCCATTTATCGTCAGTTAAGCCTGGCGTTCCGTAAATAAGATCAACAGTGAATGTTTCAAAGCCTGCCTCTCTTGCTTTTTGAATCACCTGTTTGGCTTCTGTTGCAGTATGTGCACGGTTCATCCATTGCAGGTCTTCATCAAACAAGGATTGGATGCCAATGCTGAGGCGGTTGATGCCGCTTGTTTTCCAGCCGGTGAGTTTTTCAACTATTACATCATCAGGGTTGGCTTCTATTGTAATTTCTGCATTTGGGTTTACCCGGAACAATTGATGAATGCTATCAATTATTGTTTTTACTTCCTGGTTTGAAAGTAAACTGGGAGTACCACCTCCGAAGTAAATTGTTTCAACCGGTTGATTTTGCAGATAGTTACTTTTAGATTGCAATTTCATCTCTTTCAATAAAGCTGCAAGAAAATCGTTTTTATATTGCAGGCTTGTACTGAAATGAAAATTGCAATAATAACAAGCCTGCCTGCAAAATGGGATATGTATATAAATGCCTGCCATTAGTTGCTAAATAATAAATATTTACTTTCCGGCATGTAAACCTGTTTGCAAAATGGGATATGAATGTATATTCCGGCCAAATGAAAGCTTAATTTTATAATCAATGCTGAAACTGCAAAACTAACCGTTCGTGTATCAAAAACTCAAAGCAAGTTCTAAATCAGTTTTTCTTTCATGTATTTGCTGCATGATGTTCCTGTTGATACAGGGGCAGCAGAAATATCAATTGCAGTACAGGTTTACAGATACGGTTGATGTTACTGCATCACTTGGTTTACAATCAAGCTTTGAAGATAGGGGTGCCTGCAGCCAGTATATTTTTCAACTGCCTCAACTTTTACAAAAGAAAGGATTTGTAACTGCTTCAGTTGATACGGTGCTGATGGATTCAACTTTTGCTGATGTACTTGTTTTTTTGGGTAAGCAATACCGCTGGGCTAAACTCGATATCACTTCTATTCCACCTGAACTGCTTACTACTGCAGGTTACCGTGATAAAAATTTTCAACAGCAGCCGATGGATTTTATTGCTGTGCAACAACTGCAGCAACGTTTATTGGATAAACTTGAAAACACTGGTTATCCTTTTGCAAGTATATACCTGGATAGTTTTGATCTGCAACCCGAAGGCGTCAATGCAGTATTGAAATTAGATAAAGGCCCTCTTTATAAAATTGACAGCATTCGTGTATATGGTGATGTAAAGATCAGCAACCGTTTTTTACAACGTTATCTTGAAATTGCTGACGGTTCTGTTTATCAAAAACAAAAATTATTAAAGATCAGCCCAAAGCTTTTGCAACTTCCTTATTTAACAGAAGAACAAAAATGGAACATGAGTTTTTTAGGAACAGGCTCTATTGTTAACCTGTATTTAAAAGAAAAGAAGAGCAGCCAGATCAACGGACTGCTGGGCTTTTTGCCAACAACCGATCAAACGGGTGCAAGTAAATTATTGGTAACAGGAGATTTTAATCTTAACCTGAAAAATGGTTTTGGTTTGGGCGAAGCGTTGAGTATCGTCTTTCAGCAAATACAGGTGAAGTCGCCAAGATTGCAAATGGGTTATCAGCAACCTTTTTTATTGGGTTCTCCATTTGGTGTTGATTTTTCATTTGATGGGTTTAAAAAAGATACGAGCTTTCTCAACATCAACCTGCAACTTGGAGTAATCTATTCTTTTGGCGGAAATAAAAGCGGTAAAATATTTTATCAGCAATTAATTTCCAATATTCTCGATGTGGATACCAATGCCATTCGTTTTAATAAACGATTACCCGATCAGATCGATCAGACAACATCCAACATTGGAATTGAATATGAGTGGTTTAATACCGATTACCGGTTTAATCCAAGAAAAGGCATTGATCTCAAATTGACAGGCTCGGCAGGTATTCGTCGCATCCGCCCAAATAATAATATCAGCAATATAAAAGATCCCAACAACCCCGGGTTTAACTTTCAATCATTGTACGATTCATTGGGAACAAAAGCATACACCTTCCGGTTAAAAGGAAATTTTGCTAGGTTTTTTAAAACAGGCAAACAAACCACATTGAAAACTGCAGTGAATGTCGGGTTGGTTCAAAGCCCCCGCATTTTCCGAAATGAATTATTCCAGATCGGTGGGTTTCGTATGCTGCGGGGTTTTGATGAAGAAAGTATTTTTGCTTCGGCATATGCAGTTCTAACCGCTGAATACCGCATCCTTATTGGTTTAAACAGTTATATCTATGCCTTTACTGATGGAGCATGGGTTCGTAATAAAAGCCAGTTTGCCAATACAAACAATACTTTTTTTGGTATAGGTCTGGGACTTGCATTTGAAACCAAGGCCGGTATA